>JABSRS010000075.1:0-2071 GCA_013214885.1 Gammaproteobacteria bacterium | reverse complement strand
TGTCAAAATGTGATGTTTGAATATTGACCAATTTTGGTACCTGAAAATATTTTTTCTCAATCCAAAAATTATATAGTCACTCTCTAGTACAGAAATACTGTTTTGTCTATCCAAAAATTTTAACTAGCACAACTTCATTGGCACTTCGAAATATGTTAAAAAGAAAAATGCAGAAAATTTTTATAACATGGTATTTCCCGTTTTATCGCTTATGCCAATTTGGGCATTAATCGTCATTTGTTGTTTATTAAAAAAAGGGCAGCTATGTCCAGGGCAACGAAGTCGTTTTCAAGGGGAACTTATTACCATTTGGACCATTTTGATTCTGGCTATAATGATGGGGTTTGAATCAACAGTCGCGACTTGGCTCTTAGTCGTTGGTTTGATTGGTGGGGCTTACGGGGTCTTATTGAGTATTTGGCAAGGCAAACTACCTGGCAAGCGCTCGATCCCTGATGTTGCAATTTATTATTCATTGATCCCAACGGGTATTTTTGGTCTTGGTGTTTTAATGTCGCAACCATCACCATTTTCGGTGTTACCAATGATCATGGCGGGCTCAGTCCTGGCACATTTATTATTGGTTAAAGCGCGTCATCGATTTGCAGCCTTCAATAAAATATTACCAGCGATTGGTGTAAGCACCGCGTTAATTAGTTTAATCAGTATCGCAATACTGGTTTTATCAATGGGCGAATTCGACCTAAATGATCAGCAAGTTAATGGCTTTTTTTGGTTTATTGGTTTTATGGTCAGTGGCTTATTTCTGTGGTTGTTACCTGCTTTTTCAACCAATCCACAAAGCCATACGTTACTTGGCATCGCAACATTCCTGATTTTAATTTCTCAAGTGTTAGCCACTGAATTTGTGGTCTCTTTGCTCTAAATGAACAATGTGATAAATTTGTGATAATTTATCAATGAAATTGCGAGCTTTGCTTTCTAGACTGTAAGTGATACTAACAACTAGGAAGCAAGCTCATGAAATCTCAAACTATTCGTTTTTTACGTACTACCACCTTGGTCGCTATTGGTCTTGGTGTTCATTCCTTGGCTAATGCCGCAACCTTAGAAATTGAAATAACCAATCTAACTCAAGGAATTACGTTTACTCCCTTTATTGTCACCACCCATCAAGCCCCGCATCAATTTTTTAAAACAGGCACGACAGCATCTAATTCGCTCCAGAAAATGGCCGAAGGTGGCAACATCGCTGGGCTCGAAAGTGACGCAATGGCCGCTGGTGCGACCGTTGTTGCAAATCCAAACCAAGGATTATTAGCCCCAGGAATGTCGGTTGCTAGCTTTGATATTGAAGCCAGCGATGGCGCGATGCTATCACTCGCTTCAATGCTATTACCGACCAATGATGGTTTTGCCGGTATTGATAGTTGGGCTATCCCAACCGAGAAGGGCAGCTACAATATTTGGGTCAGTGCCTATGATGCTGGCACCGAAATCAACAACGAACTGATCGTTGCTGGTGCTGGTGGTCCTGGTCAAATTGGGATCCCTGCTAATCCTAGTGGCCAGGGCGGTACTAATGGTAGTGGAGTCTCGACTACTGAGGAAAATATGACGATTCATATTCACCGTGGCAACCTTGGCGATGATGATGATATGGCTGGAAAAAGTGATTTAAACAATACAGTACATCGTTGGTTAAACCCTGTGCTTAAAGTGACAGTAACGGTTAAATAGGGAACTTGTAATGAATACATTAAATAAAATTGGTCTCGCACTATTAGCTACTATTAGCGTTGCCTCATGCTCAGACAGCGATTATGTCAAAGAGGAAATGAAACCTCAGCCCAAGCCCAAGCCCGAGTATAGTTATAAAGTCACGCTGACCAATATTACCAATAATCAGCCGATGTCACCCTTGGCTTTTGCCCTGCATATGGCTGATTATAATCCTTGGCAAATCGGGTCAGCAGCTAGTGATGGTCTAGAAATGCTGGCGGAAAGGGGAGCAACAGCTGATTTCTTAGCGGATCCCTTAATTGTTAAAAACGGCAGTGGTGATGGCATTATTATGCCGGGAATGTCACAATCAATTACGTTAACCACC
>JABSRS010000074.1 GCA_013214885.1 Gammaproteobacteria bacterium | reverse complement strand
TAGCAAATCATCAACCCGAATAAACAACTGCGCGGTTGGCTCATTAGCAACATATTGCGTAACACCGATACTGGTTGTGAAAGTAATTTCTTGTTGATCGTCAGTAATGACACAGGCTTTACGAATAACCTCGCCAAGTCTAATCGCAACATGTGTAGCTTGCTCCAATTGATGGTGTGGCATCACCACTAAAAACTCCTCGCCACCAAACCGAGCTATAACATCTGAACTTCTTAATTCACGCTTTAATTAACACTCGACGATTTATCAACCCTGTTAAAGGATCTACTGTTGATTCACGGTAGAGCTTTAGTAACATCACCAGTTGACCTGATTGTAACCACAAACTGATCCCCCCAAATAGTACTAATAACCATACTTTGTCAATAACGGCAGTGTAATTCCCTGTATATTGAATATACTCCAAAATGGCTAAGGGAAAAGTGACCACACTTAACATCGCTATTCCACCTGAGATTGTTAGCGGAAACAAGCCCAGCATTGCCACTATTAAATAGGGAGTTAAAGTGAAACACCAAGGAATATCTTTATAGACCATGGTTTGCGTCAACGATAATTCAGTGGCGGTGTAAAAAATCACTGGCAACAAAAACGACAGTGTTAGCACCAGTCGAGTCATCTTTACGGTGTGAGAGCGCTTTATAAATTGATAAAGTCCAACCAATACTGCTGACAACATTAATCGATTAACCAATAATAGTTCAGCTTGTTTACTCTCAAAGACAATAAAATCTAATAAAGATGAGGCTGGGACACTAATCGCAAAGAACAAGCAGATTAATTTAAGTCGTTCAACAATATATTGATTGCGGGTTTGAACAAAATCTTTTGAATGATGGCTCGTAGATACCACGTCTTCAATAGTACTGTGCCTAGCAAAGAATGACTTTATGTATTTAAGATCTTTTTGAGGCTTATTATCGGCTTGACGACGCTGATCATTTTCAGCATGCGATGGGTTGGACATTACTACTTCCTTAATACAACATGTTATCAGTAATACGGACTAAATATTCCCCAATTATACAAATTATCTAGCGGTATAGTTTTGATCTATTTCAATAAAAAACCCGCACTATCAAGCTACGGGTTTATTTATCAGATTAAAATGATGAAATGTCTAATTAATTTTAATCAGTTTACGCCCAGGTTTACTCCATAACACGTGATACTTTTTACCTTTAGGCTTATCGACACGTTCAAAGGTATGGGCACCAAAGTAATCGCGTTGCCCCTGTAAAAGATTCGCTGGCAAAGTCTCACAGCGATAAGAGTCGTAATAAGCTAAAGCCGACGAAAATGCACCACATGGGATCCCAGCCATCGTTGCATGACAAATCGCCTGACGCCAATTATCTTGGTATTTTGCAATTTGAGTAGAGAAATACGGATCAAGCAACAAATTATTAAGGTCCTCTTTTCTCTCATATGCTTTTGTTATTGACTGTAAAAATGATGCTCTGATAATACAACCCGCACGCCATATTTTTGCAATCGCTGCATAGTCAAGTGCCCACTTACGCTCATTAGAAGCAACTTTCATCAGCTCAAAACCTTGGGCATAAGCACAGATTTTTGAGCAGTACAATGCATCATGTAATGCTAATATTACGCTTTCTTGCTCTTGCTCATTGACTAAAGAATGATTAGGCCCACTTAATATTTTCGCGGCTGCAACGCGATCATCTTTTAAGGTTGATAGTGACCGAGCAAACACTGATTGCGCAATTGTTGCGGCTGGGCTGCCCATTTGCAATGCGCTAACCGCGGTCCAGAGCCCTGTGCCTTTTTGCCCCGCTTTGTCCAATACTAAGTCGACTAAGGGTAATCCAGTATCTTGATCGACATAATCGAGGACTTCAGCACTTATTTCAATCAAATAACTGTTTAGGATCCCTTCATTCCAGCGACGAAACACTGCTGCAATTTGGGTTGGGGTTAACCCTAACGATTGACGCATCACATGATAGGCTTCACAAATAAGTTGCATGTCGGCATATTCAATGCCGTTATGGACCATTTTTACATAGTGACCAGAGCCTGCAGGCCCAATGTAAGTGGTACAAGATTCACCAACGGGCAGCGGCTGCTCGACACTAGTACGCTCTAATGCCAGACCCGTTTGGGGATCGACTTTTGCTGCGATCGCTTGCCAGATTGGTTCAATCCGGGTCCAAGCGTAAGGGTCACCACTAGGCATTAATGAGGGACCAAACCTCGCTCCAACTTCGCCACCTGACACTGCCGTAGTGAAAAATAAGAATTTTCCACTGTAGGTTTTTTCACGCTCGATGGTATCTGTCCATAGGCTGTTACCAGTATCAACGAGCTTGTGACAAACATCATCAACGGGCTGCCCTGCTGGTACCGATAAAATAATTAAATGCGGTGCCTTTAATTTTGAAAGTAGTTCAGTAAAAGAATGACACGGTTCGATTCGTGCAGGAATATCGCCGCGTTCTTGACTGTCTTGCTCAATAAGGGCGGCAACTTTCGAATGTTCTAAATCGAATGCTGCTATTTTATAGCCATTATCAGCTAGATTTAATGCAATGTTTTTACCCATTACACCGAGTCCGATAAATCCAATATCACATGGTTGTATTTGCGAAGACATTTCAGTTAACCCTAATTTACTTCAAAGATAAGTAGCAACCACAAGTGGTGCCAGAGCAATGTAGTAATAATACTATATTATGAGAGCTAGGTTAGTTATTTAAGTTGAATCTAAATATCGCCCTCTCAAATAAGTAATTAATCAGGAAGGTTGGTAGAAAGTCTTTTCTCAGTATTAATAATGCCATCATAATAGTTCGATGATACATTCTTAAGATCTTTTGCATGGCGTAAAATCATTAAATTTTGTTCAGCAATCGTGGTCAATTATTCAGTGTGGCTATTTTGAACATCAAATAACATCGATGTCTGCTGTTGTGCTGTATCCCGGGTATTCTTCAGTAATATTTGGCTTTCTTTAAGTGCGGTTTCTAGCTCATAGTTTTTGTCGGCTAATCTGGTGCAATGATGTTTTAATACATTATTATTGGTAATTTGAGCTTCAAGTTCAAACTGTTGATCAGATTGTGAACCTTGGGCATGTAGAATCTCAATTGATTGGCCAAGTTCGTTTATTCTTTGATTAACCAATTGCTGTTGCTGTTCTAGCAATGAGATATGACGAACTTGCTCCGTCACCAGCTGTTTCTGCTGTAACAAAGCCAAGTCGACTGGTTCAGGATGAATTGCATTAGAGTGGTTTGAAAAGAGAGTAACCCAAGCTTATGTTCAGAATTGATATTGAGTGAACGACCTTGATCTAATAGCTTTTCGGGTACATCCATATTAGCTAACTCCAATGTAAGTGTTAATTTAGATGGTTATACTATGGTGGAATTCCCAACAATCATATAATTCTAAATCAACATTTTTATTTATGAAAATCAAACAGGGATTGATCTACAACAAAAAGTTTCCCAATTACTTTTTAGCTTTATTGTGATTTATCAGCAAACTAAATCGTAAGTGCACTGGTTTTTAAGAGGTTTAGTCGGTATATTTATATTTTTGATTATTAGTGATTAAACGTGTTCGAATTTTTAGATTTAACTTTGGTAGTAAGTTGGCTTGGTCTATTTGGCATCGCCGTATTTGCTGTCTCGGGAGCCCTTGATGCTGCAAGAAAGCGGATGGATATATTAGGCTTTATGCTTATTGGCACCTTGACTGGTCTTGGTGGTGGTACAACTCGTGATGTGTTATTAGGCCAACTGCCAATGTATTGGGTCAAAGATGCCACCTACGTCGGGCTTTGCCTGATCGTGTCAGTCATCACCTATTTTGTGGCGCCAAGACTTGCTTCAAGAAAGCGAGCGCTAATTTGGATGGATGCACTTGGCTTATCTTTATTTTGTGTTACTGGTGCCCAAATTGCGGTAGAACAAGGTGCGGCTCCTTTGATTTGCGTTTGCCTTGGTGTTATATCAGCGACCTTTGGCGGGATTTTGCGGGATGTTCTTTGTGGTTATGATCTGGTACTTAGTCAGCGGGAATTATATGTCACCAACGCGGTGGTTGGTTCAACGGTGTATTTAGGCTTGCATTGGCTCGGAGTTGATGAAAACATCTCAGTGCTTGGTGGTTTTTTTGCCGCGTTTGGACTGCGAAGCGCGGCAATAATTTGGGGATTAAGTTTGCCCTCTTATGGCGCAAAGGATCACAAATCTTAATCGCAACGGTTGAGTTAGATGTTAATAATCAACTTGTCTAGCTCGAACTCCTGATCCATCAATTGTCCTATCACGTTATCACTGCATAAATGATGGGCATATTGCATATGCAAACAACGGACTTTGTCCCATTGAGAAATACCACCGATACCGTATTGATCAAATAGCTTGATGAAGCCAAGATGTTCCAAACGAGCTTGATCACTCGGGACCATCGCCTGCCACCTGTCCTTAACATATTGTTGGTGATTAACATAAAAAGCATCGCGTAACTCTTGATCTTCTTGAATCCGTTCTTCGATTTTTTTGGTCCAGCCTGAGGTTTCTATTTCGGCGATTGCTTTGTGCAAATCTTTAGAACACAGCCAAAACATCGTAGGAAAAGGCTTGTCATTAACCAAAGATCTCGTTTGTAATACAGTTGGAATGCCCTGCGCTGTTTGGGCAGCAATTTTAACGATACCGCGCGGCTCTCGGCCAAGTTGACGACGAATGATTTCAAGTTGCTGCTCGGTTAACTGACAATTGGACATATTTTAATACTTTAACGAAGAAAAGCGCGAGTATACTTTATTGTAAGCAGATTGACAGATCCTAATGTGTTAACATTTCACAAACTTCATTAAAACTTTTAGCCATGAAATTAGAATCAATTAATAAACAACGTTACCGCAAACATTTAAATATCATACTCTTTGGATGTGCCATCTCACTGATGGTTGGCGCATTAGCCCTGTCGACTATTTTAATTGCTTTATTCGCTCAAGAGTTTCTATCAAACTTTTACTTGAACCTAATCGGCGTAAGTATTGCAGGCTTGGCAGTCACGACCCTACTGATAAAATTCAAGCATCATCCTTGGATGACCGAGGTATATTATGTTTGGCGATTGAAACAACAATTGAATTTAATCAATCGTAAATTGGCAAAAATTGAAAAAGCGGCCAATGAATCGAATGCCGATGCCTTTCTTATCCTAAGTTTTTATTATCAAGGCTCACAGCAGTTGTACAAATTAGACGACAATACCATTACCTTGAGTAGTTTAAACAAAAAGTCTGCGATATTAGAACAACAAATATCCGACGCAAAAGTCGAGATTGACGTTGAACAATTCACGGCCAGTTTAGTGAAGAATTTCAAGTGATACTTTTGTGATATTTTATTGAATTTACTGTGAATTATTGTCCACGATATTGTCTTATTATTATCTAATCAACATTAGAGGATAAAACAATGAAAAACTGGATCATCGTATTACTAGTAAGTTTTGGCTCGTACACTGCTCAAACTGCTGCTGCAAACCGAACTGCTGAGGCCGTTTCGACAGCAACGTTTGCAGGTGGTTGCTTTTGGTGTATGGAGCAACCTTTTGAGCAGCTTGATGGTGTCTCGTCCGTGATATCGGGTTTTGCGGGGGGTACCATCAAAAATCCCAGTTATAGGATGGTAGCTCGGGGCAAAACAAATCACGTAGAGGCGGTTCAAATAAGCTATGATCCAACAAAAATCACCTATCAACAGTTACTCACTGTCTATTGGCGTCAGATAGACCCAACTGATAATGCGGGCTCTTTTGTTGACCGTGGCAAACAATACCGCCCCGTCATTTACTTTCACAGTGCAACACAACTGGATCTTGCCCAACATTCGATTAAAATATTGACCGAGCAAGGTCGTTTTCCAAAGAAGATTGTGGTTGAATTAACCGCTTTTACGACTTTTTATCCAGCGCCCGATTATCATCAAAACTATTACAGTGAAAATCCATTACGCTATCACTATTACCGTTCGCGTTCTGGCCGTGATGATTATTTGGATCTGATTTGGGGAAATACCCGAGATGCCAAGCCACAATATCCACACCACAAGGTATCAAATGCCAGTCGAGCAGATTTAAAACAGTTATTAACAACACTGCAATTTGACGTCACCCAAAACGATGCTACCGAGCCTAGTTTTAATAATGAGTATTGGGATAACAAACAACAGGGAATTTATGTCGACATTGTATCTGGTGAAGCACTATTTAGTTCAACAGACAAATTCCGCTCTGGTACTGGCTGGCCAAGTTTCACCAAGGCAATCAGTAAAATGGCTCTCACTAAAAAACAAGACAATACGCTATTCACTACACGAATGGAGCTGCGCAGTAGAGTGGCAGACTCTCATCTTGGCCACCTTTTTGAAGACGGCCCAGCACCCACTGGGCAACGATATTGTATTAATTCAGCATCTTTACGGTTCATTCCAGCAAGTCAGCTGAAAGCTCAAGGCTATGCTCAGTATGGGTCGTTGTTTTAAAATTAATGATGTCATAGATGGTAATTCGGATAGCCACCGCGTTACTGTCTGCTATCTTTAGACCCTGTTAGCACAAAGCTGTTAGAGCCGAATTTATTTACTGACTAAACTCGATATAACAGCACGTAACGCGGCAGGGCGAACCATTTTAGCCATGTAACGATAATCCTTACCTTCGACCTCTTCTACCAATGCTTTTCGAGTGTCAGCGGTAATTAATACCCCAGGGATTTTCTGCTGATATTTTTCTCGCAATGCATCCATGGCATCCAAACCTGATTCACCGTTATCAAGGTGATAATCGGCTAACATGATGTCTGGTAACTCGTCAGACTGATCGATAAGTGCAATTGCCTGATCGAGGTTTTTAGCTAATGACACTTCGCAATGCCAGCGTTTTAATAATAACTCAAGGCCAACTAAGATTTTCTCTTCGTTGTCGATACAAAGTACTTTAACCCCGACTAACTGGGAATTTCCGATACTTGGCATTGGCGTAATGTCTTTGATCTTAAAGTTTTTGACTAAAGGGACGTTAACACTAAACACTGAGCCTCGATCGACTTCTGAACGTAAATCAATTCTATGGCCCAGCACTTTACTGACCCGGTCGACGATCGCTAACCCTAATCCTAGGCCATTGCGGTCATAAACAGAGCTATTCTCTAACCGTTTAAATTCCATGAAGATGTCTTCAACCCGATCTTTGGGAATGCCCTTCCCTTGATCCCAAACTTCAATCGACAATGAATCGCCCTGACGGCGACAACCCAACAACACTTTCGCCCCACTGCCATAGCGAAAGGCATTGGTTAAAAAGTTTTGGACAATCCGTCGTAATAGATTGATATCACTGTAGACAACTGCGCTAGATTTTACAGTGCAAAATGTCACTGAATAATCGGCAGCCATTGCACCAAACTCGGCATCAAAATTGTTTAATAATTGTGAAATTTTAAAATTCGATTTACTGACTTCAATTGAACCAGATTCTAATCTTGAAATATCGAGTAAATCAGCCAATAACTGACCCGATGCTTTGAGCGAATCTGCAATATGGCTAACGGTTTCACGGATTTGAGGATCACTGTGCTCTTGTTGCAATAGCGACGCGGTAAATAACCGCGCAGCATTTAACGGTTGCATTAAGTCGTGACCAATCGCGGCCATAAAGCGAGTTTTACTTAAATTAACCTGTTCCACTTTTTCTTTTGCAACCAGTAAGTGTTCATTGGTTAAAGACAATTCCATTGTTCTTGCTAATACCCTTGCTTCGAGTTCCTCTTTGGCTATCGTCAACTCACGTTCAACTTCACGGTACTGGGTAATGTCTGAAAATGTCGTGACAAAGCCGCCATCGGGCATCGGGTTACCTTGCATTTTGATCACCTTACCATCGGGTCTTGTGCGCTCGAAGTAGTACGATACCCCCTGCTTGACTCGGTCCATCCGGCGATCAACATGTTCCTCAACATCACCTTTACCACAGAATCCGCGTAACGCATTAAAGCGTATTAACTGGGCAATAGGCTTACCAACGGTAAGAAAACCTTTGGGATAATTAAACAAATCGACGTATCGTTGGTTCCATGCCATCAAATTATAATGTTCATCGATAACACTCATTCCTTCACTGGCGTGTTCGATAGCACCTTGCATTAACTTTTGACTAACCAGTATTTTCGATGATGCTTCATCAATTAAGTTAACCAAGTCATCAAGCGGCATATCCCGCCCCTCAAGCACCGAGTGCATCACTAATGATGCCGAAGATGTACCAATCACCGAGGCCAATAACAGATCAGTGTGAGTAATCAACGTGGTTTTGGCTGGTTTATTGCGATTTTTGTGGGTCACAAATGACGAGTCGAACTCAACAAAACTGTCATAAGCTTTCGAGTGACCGACAAAACGCGAGGCTAACATTAACAATTCCTGTTGCGATACCGCAGCCCCCTTTAACGAACGTTCATGGTTATGGCGATCAACAAATAACCCCGCTTGCATTCGTTCTCGTACGCCAGAACGAAACAACAATGAGCCCCAAATGTAACATAGCGCGTTAATCATTACGCTAGCGAGGATCCAGATGTAGCTCGGCTCAATTTCCGCAATCCACTGCATCGAGTACATTAAATCCTGATCGCCAAATGTCGGTTGTAATAGGGTGTAGAACCACAAAAACAATCCGACTCCGAGCCCAATAAACACCCCTTTGCGATTACCATGCTTCCAATAAACAGCCCCGACCAACCCAGGGAGTATTTGGGTAAAACAACCAAAGGAGATTAAGCCTAATTTTGCTAACGAATCTTGAGAATCAATCTGGACATAGAACAGCCAACCTAACAACAACACCGCGACAATAATTATCCGCCGGATATTAAGGATGCTGCTACTAAATTGCCGGTAGCTACGTTGTTCAATATAACCAACTCGAAGTAACAGCGGCATAACCCATTCATTACTGACCATAATGGAGATGGTTAAAGCAGCGACAATCACCATGCCTGTTGCCGCTGACACCGCGCCAAGGAATCCAAATAGACTCAAGAAATCATAACCAAGATAAAGCGGCAGTGCGATAACATAGGTATCGGCAGAAACTGAAGGGTCCAGAACCAATTTACCCGCTAAGGCAATCGGTAACACGAATAAACCAGCAAGGACTAGGTAACATGGGAATACCCAGCGACTCTGAACCAGCTGCTGTTTATCATCACATTCGACCATCATATTGTGGAACTGTCGCGGCATACACAAGAAAGACGCCATCATGACTAACGTTTGAGCGAATATTCCGCCCCAATTTTCCAACGTATTGTCATTAATTATCAAATCGCGTTGCTGCGCTTGGTCCCAAATATCGCCAAAGCCATCAAAATAACTCCAGGTAATCACGGAGCCAATAGCCAGCAGTGCAAACAGTTTAACGATCGACTCAAAGGCAATCGCCAACATCAAACCTTGATGATGCTCGGTAGCATCAAGTTTACGCGTGCCAAATAAGATGGTAAATACCGCGAGGATTAATGCGATAAATAATGCAAGATTGCTTGGATTTTCAATCGCCGACAAGTCGAAAATGTAAAAACTACTGACCATTGCTTGTAACTGCAGGGCAAAATAAGGCAATGTGCCGACCACCGCAATCAAGGTTATGGTGGCCGCTAGTCCTTGGGATTTGCCGTAGCGTGATGCGACAAAATCGGCTAATGAGGTAATTTTGAGATCACTGGTAATGGTTAGAATACGGTTGAGCAGCGGGAACGCAAAGATAAATAACAAAATAGGCGCGGCGTAAATAGGAATATACGACCACAGATTATTAGCTGACATGCCAACGGTGCCAAGGAAACTCCAAGAAGAACAATAAACAGCGAGCGACAAGCCATAAATCGTATTTCGTGCACCTTGTTTAAAAAGTCCAAAGTGTCGATCACCTAACCAGGCGATCAGAAATAGTATTCCAATGTAGCCAATTGATATTATTGGTAGTAAACCACCCTCTGCCATAACTCGACCCTTAATCTTAAAAATTTCTCATCGCTATAATATACAGATCGCTGTAAATTACAAAATCTTTAATAAAGACAGTAGTCTATAAATGCATTTATAGTTCCATTAAGGCTATACCAATGTCTAATGGTTTGTAGCGGTGACAAAAACAATAATATTTACAGCATAAATAATAAGAAAGGAAAGACTATGAACACTCAGGATCTATATCCGGTTACTAATGACTTTGCACAAAATGCGCTGGTAAATAACGACAAGTACAATGAAATGTATCAACAGTCTATCACCCAACCTGACATTTTTTGGGGTGAACATGGCAAACGCTTAGATTGGATAAAGCCTTATACTAAGGTCAAAGAAACCAGTTTTGAAGCGCCAAACGTCAGTATCAAGTGGTATAGCGACGGCACATTAAATGCGTCAGCCAATTGCCTCGATCGCCATCTTGAAAATAACGGTGATGATATTGCAATCATTTGGGAAGGCGATGACGCCAAAGATCAACGAAAAGTGTCATATCGCGAACTCCATCAAATGGTGTGTAAATTTGCCAATGGCCTAAAAGCCAAAGGTGTTAAACGCGGTGATATTGTTTCAATATATATGCCAATGGTGCCAGAAGCCGCGGTCGCAATGCTTGCTTGTGCCAGAATTGGCGCAGTGCATTCAATCATATTCGGTGGTTTTTCTTCTGAATCGATTTCATCACGCGTTATCGATGGCCAAGCTAAAGTCATTATCACCGCAGATGAAGGCCCTCGCGGTGGTCGAATGGTGCCATTAAAAGGCAATATTGATGAAGCCTTAAATAACCCTAAAGTGACCTCGGTTGAAACCGTGATTGTGCTCAAACGTACTGGTGGCGATGTCGACTGGGTCGATGGTCGCGACATCTATTGGCACGATCTGGTCGCCAATCAATCAGCTGATTGCCCTGCTGAAGAAATGAGTGCTGAAGATCCGTTGTTTATTCTATATACCTCGGGATCAACTGGCACTCCCAAAGGGGTTTTGCATACCACTGGCGGTTATATGGTGTATGCCGCGATGACCCATGAGTATGTATTTGATTATAAGAAAGGCGATGTTTATTGGTGTACCGCTGATGTTGGCTGGATCACAGGTCACACCTATATGGTATATGGACCATTGGCCAATGGCGC
>JABSRS010000073.1:8191-11318 GCA_013214885.1 Gammaproteobacteria bacterium | reverse complement strand
TTTACCATGTTTGATGGTTAACCAACCATCACGAGATAAACGCTGTAACACTTCTCGTAAGGTGGTTCTGGTAACACCTATTAATTCAGATAGTTCACGTTCTGCAGGTAAAAATGAGCCAGGTGGAAAACGCTTAGTCCAAATCGAGTCAACAAGATATTCTTCTGCAAATCCTGCTGGGCTTTGCGCCTTATATATCATTTTATACTCTAGTTAAATCATTATAATTATCAGAATAATACCAGAGCCAAGCCAAATTGATACCTTTTCTTATTTTAGTAGCCGTTAGCCTGTTTTTTATCCAAATAAGCTAATTTTAGCTACAATGTTGATATAAATCTAATTTATATCCTAAAAACACTATATGATGTGCGCGCCTAAAACAGACAGTTCTGGGCGTAATAAACGCCAGATAATTCAACTATTTTAATAAATTTTGAATTTTGGTCGCTTAAGACCATTTAATTAGCATTATTGATTAAAATTGTTGTAAAATCCGACATCTTTATAACATAGTAATAACAATTAGCTCTGCGAGGACAAAATGCCAGCAATGCCGCTTAGTAAAGCATTCATGCTTAATTTTTTAGGAAATTCTCCTAAATGGTACAAAATAGCTATACTTTCTTTTCTTATTATAAATCCAATTGTTTTCTTTATGGTTGATCCCTTCGTTGCTGGTTGGTTGCTAGTGGTGGAGTTTATTTTCACCCTTGCAATGGCGTTAAAATGCTACCCACTACAACCTGGCGGTCTATTAGCGATTGAAGCTGTTGCGATTGGGATGACGTCATCGACCATGGTGCTACATGAAATCGTTGGCAATATAGAAGTAATATTACTGCTGATATTCATGGTTGCAGGTATTTACTTCATGAAAGAACTATTACTGTTCGCTTTCACCAAGTTAATTACCAAAGTCCGCTCAAAAGTAGCGTTGTCTTTAGCGTTCTGTTTTGCTGGTGCTTTCCTTTCGGCTTTCCTTGATGCCTTAACCGTAATCGCGGTTATTATCAGTGTCGTGGTCGGTTTTTACTCGGTATACCACAAAGTAGCCTCGGGCAAAGATTTCAACCATAGTCATGACCATACCAGTGACGAATTACTCAAAGAAAATCACCGAGATGAATTGGACCAATTTCGTGGTTTCCTGAGAAACTTATTAATGCACGCAGGTATCGGTACTGCCCTTGGCGGCGTAATGACCAAAGTTGGCGAGCCTCAAAACTTAATTATTGCTGAAAAAGCCAGTTGGGAATTCATTGAGTTTGCCATCCGGATGTCACCTGTAACAGTCCCTGTATTAATCTGTGGTCTTATCACCTGTTTTGTGGTCGAGAAAATGGGTTGGTTTAGCTACGGCGTTAAATTACCAGCAAATGTTCACAAGATCCTGTGTGATTACGCAATGGACCAAGACGAAAAACGTACTTCAAAAGACAATGCAAAATTGATTGTCCAGGGCGTTTTAGCAGTTTGGCTGATTATTGGTTTAGCATTCCACTTAGCTGCGGTCGGTTTAATTGGCTTATCGGTTATCGTAATGGCTACCGCCTTTAATGGTATTACTGAAGAGCACGCCTTGGGTAAAGCATTTGAAGAGGCTCTGCCCTTTACTGCGTTACTAGGGGTGTTTTTCGCTATCGTTGCCGTCATCATTGACCAAAACTTATTTACCCCAGTGGTCGATTGGGTACTGACCTATGAGGGTACTACCCAAATGGTAATGTTCTACATTGCCAACGGTTTACTGTCGATGGTTAGTGATAATGTATTTGTTGGTACGGTTTATATTGAGCAGATAGCTAAAGCGTTGGCTAACGGCCAAATCACTCGTGACCAATTTGACATGCTGGCGGTTGCAATCAACACAGGTACTAACCTACCAAGTGTGGCAACTCCTAATGGTCAAGCCGCTTTCTTATTCGTATTAACGTCGGCACTAGCACCATTAATTAGACTAAGTTATGGCCGTATGGTTTATATGGCTCTGCCGTATACTATTGTATTATCTATCGTTGGCTTTCTAACTATCCAATCTGGTTTCGTAGATGATATGACTAAAAGTTTTTACGACAATCATTTAATCGAGCATCACAACCCCAATAAAACCGATGCTGGAAATAAATCTGGACATTAGTTTCGATTGCAGTTTACTAGGGCCCACTCATTACGAGTGGGCTTTTTTTTGTCTCAGATTTAGCAAAAAGTTTTGTCGCCTATAATCTTGTGTTATTGTGCTGTAAATTTATGATTAAATGAGGTTTAAATAGTTCTGATGTTTACATTTTTAAATCAAATAACCACCAAACGTAGTAGTTGGTTAATGCTCACTGCTGTTGCCGTGATTTTCGAGCTCTGCGCACTGTTTTTTCAGTACGTGATGGGGTTTGCGCCATGCGTGATGTGTATATATCAACGAACCGCGATATTGGGTATTGCTGGAGCAGGATTAGTCGGTGCAATTGCGCCCAGTCAGGTTGTAGTGAGATTTGCAGCTTATGGGCTGTGGGGATACAGTGCGGTAAAAGGCTTTTTGTTGGCCCTTGAACATGTCGACATCCAAACTAACCCATCACCATTTTTTACCTGTGATTTTGCGCCTGACTTCCCACAATGGCTTAAATTGGACCAAATGATCCCAAGCTTTTTTCAAGCAACGGGTGATTGTGCCGATATTTCATGGATCTTGCTTGGTTATAGTATGTCGCAATGGATGTTAGTTATCTTTGGCGCATTTATCTTGTCATTGATTATCGTGGTGTTAAATCGACTGCGCCCTAGTAATAACTATCTGCCTTAGTACAACTGATTAAGTACTAACTACCTTAGTGCAAAGTTATTCTTTGAAGTTAAGCGGCCAAGTGACGATATGATCTTCTAAATCACCAGCCGCTTTTTCACTGATCACCTTGCCACGAATTGATTGCCCATGTCGGTGCATATCATCTCTTGAGCCAGTCAACAACGGATGCCAACTCGGCAAGTCTTTACCTTCGTCAATCAGCCGATAGGCGCAACTTGCTGGTAACCAGGCAAAGCTATCTCGGTTGGCTAGAGTCACTTTAAAACAATCAGAAACTAACTGAAAACGCTGTGAATAATTATTACATTGGCAAGTCGTTTC
>JABSRS010000073.1:5989-8181 GCA_013214885.1 Gammaproteobacteria bacterium | reverse complement strand
TAACTGCGAGCACGCAACATTGGTAAAAAACAACTCTTCTGTTTCATCGTCAATGACTTTATTTAAACAACATTTGCCGCAGCCATCGCACAGTGATTCCCATTGTGAATCACTCATTTTTTCCATTGTGATAGCTTGCCAGAAAGGTTTATTAGTCATCGTCATCTCGTGTCATTAATTTTCGGCACAGCATAGCCTATAACGACTGACAATTACTAATACCGAGTCCACAATTTGACAATTAAGCTGTTATTTTATGGCAGGAAACTTAATCCGGTCGGCTAAATAACCAACAGCACTGACAAAGTACTGCGAATCTTGCCATTTAAGTAAGACGTTATAATTATCGTAAGCAAGAAAAATGCGGCCATTGATGCCATCGGGAGCCACCAACGACGCTTTTAACGCCACCGATGGTAAGTTTTTACCATTGAATCGACGGACACCTAGCTCTTGCCATTGTTGTAACGACTTTTGAGAAGCAAGTCCAATTAGGCTACTATCAAAGTCATCAGGGAGCTTGACCTGCCGTCCCCACGTTAAATCATTGTTCCAACCATTGTCAGTTAAAAATTTAGCCAGAGAAGAAAAGGTGTCGGGTTTCGACTGCCAAATATCGGAGAAGCCGTCTTGATCAAAGTCCTGCCCATTATTCAAATAGTCAACAGCACTAAAATTGAGCATCCCTAACTTTCCAGACCAATCACTCTTAAAGTTAGATAAATGATTTGGTTTCTGGTCAACGGCCTTTAACACTGCGTATATTTGCTCGCGATAGTTCGTATTAGCTGGCTCGCTATAAGCCAGTGAAACTAACACCGACAATGCAGGGTAATTGCTGATATTTTGCGAAAAATTAGTTTCCATTCCCCAAATAGCAATCAAGTAACGCGGTGCTATGTCATATTGCTTAGAAATTTGTTTCAGTAAAGGTAAATTTTGCTTATACAATTGACGTGCTTTAGCTATTTTCCAGCCGGGTACTTTGGCTGGAAGGTAGGTATCGAGTGTCTGATGTTTTTGTTGATTAACCTTGTTATGGTGAATAGCTCGTTTAAATAGCTTCACTTGTTCAAGCGCAGCTTTCACGGTGGAGTCTGAAATACCACGTGCTTGAGCATCTACCCTTAGCTGTTTAACATAATGGTAGAATGATGTTGTTTGCTCTGCATTGCTCGGCAACGTAATTAATAAACATAAACATAGACAGAGATAGCGCATTAATTTGTTCCAAACATTCTAAGTACTAGTCGTTTGATTATTCTTGAATTCTTTAAGTAAGTCCACTACTGGGGGTGGGATTTGCAAATAAAAGCCCTGCTCCTTAATCTTTGCAATGACTTTTGTTTTATCAGCTATCGATAATTCACGCTTATCAAGCGAAATCATCATCACGAATTTAGGTCGACCAAAGGTGGTCATTAACACGGATGGTACGGGTGAAAAATCATCTCTTTTTGCAATGTAGAGATAGGTATCCGCTTTTTTCGAACTTTTATAAATTGAACATATCATATCGGGGTAAAAACCTGTGTTTGCTGCTTGCTACTTAGTATCTGAAAATATAACATGTCAGCTATACAATTAATTAAGAATAACTAAAAATTTTTGGTTTATTTAGGGATCTCTGATCAATGTCTACTAGCAGTGCTGAATTTAAAGGCAGCCTTTTCCCTCTTTCAGTGTTACAACTCGAAGATCCTAGTTTGAGCTCGTTGTCTAATCAATTAGCCAATAAACTGGCTCAAGCACCCTCTTTTTTCTTCCGTGCGCCTCTGGTGATCAATATAGAAAAAATAGCCGATGCCCCAATCGACTTTGAATTATTAAAAACTATTGTCGAGCAAAATGATTTTATTTGTGTCGGAATTTGTAACGGCACCATCACCCACAAAAAACAGGCAAGAATTGCTGGTTTGGCGGTATTGACCCAACCCAAGCACCAACCTGAGTCACCAGCAAAAACATTACCAGTTAGTGCGACAGTGGCACCACTGGTCGAAGTCGCTGCGCTGCCAACTAAAATTATCAAACAAAATGTTCGCTCTGGACAACAAGTCTATGCCAAAGGCACCAATTTGGTGGTTATTGGTTCGGTCGGCAATGGTGCTGAGGTTATCGCCGATGGTGACATCCACATCTATGGCAGTTTAAGAGGAAGAGCAATTGCAGGAGCCAGTGGCAACAAAAAT
>JABSRS010000073.1:0-5979 GCA_013214885.1 Gammaproteobacteria bacterium | reverse complement strand
ACTTATGATGATTTTACATCAACTATAGATACAGCATCTTATCAAATTAAAGAGGTAGTAGATTCTAGATTTACAGATTTAGAAGGCGAAGAAGCTTTCCAAATTATTCGTTACCGTAAAGATCACGATACCTTATCTTGGAATTTAATTGATGCTTGGAATAGTAAAATTACAGCAAGAGCAACTCGTGGTCGAGTCTCTGCTAACTACATAAATTAAAGGAATTAACGAGATGTCTCGAGTTATTGTTGTTACCTCTGGCAAAGGTGGTGTGGGTAAAACGACTTCTAGTGCTGCCATCGGCACTGGCTTAGCCCTAAAAGGTTTTAAAACCGTCATTATTGATTTTGATATTGGTCTGCGTAATTTAGACCTTATTATGGGTTGTGAACGCCGGGTCGTTTATGATTTTGTTAACCTAATTAACGGTGAATCAAATTTAAATCAAACCCTGATCAAAGATAAACGGGTCAAAGGTCTCTATATTTTGCCTGCTTCACAGACCCGAGATAAAGATGCGTTGACCCGCGAAGGCGTTGGTAAAGTTATCGATATGCTTAAAGAAAAGTTTGATTATATTATTTGTGATTCTCCAGCGGGTATTGAAGCTGGGGCTATGATGGCACTTTACTTTGCCGATGAGGCAATCGTCACCACCAATCCAGAAGTATCATCAGTACGTGATTCTGACCGAATTTTAGGAATTTTACAGTCAAAATCTTTACGAGCAGAACAAGGCCTTGAACCAATCAAAGAGCATTTGTTAATCACTCGCTATAATCCAGCACGCGTAGACGAAGGTGAAATGCTTGGTGTTGAGGATATTGTTGATATTCTGGCGATCAAGTTACTGGGCGTAATCCCAGAGTCACCTGCCGTTCTTAAAGCATCTAACTGCGGCGAACCTGTTATTCACGATCAAGAGAGCGATGCAGGTCAGGCCTATAGTGATGCTATTTCGCGTTTACTCGGCGAAGAAGTAGACTTTAGGTTTCTGACTGTTGAGAAGAAAAGCTTACTCAAACGTTTATTTGGAGGTTAACATGTCATTGCTTGATTATTTCCGTTCGACTAAAAGTAATAACGCATCGTTGGCTAAAGAGCGTTTACAGATTATCGTTGCCCATGAACGTGGTAGCCGTAATAGCCCTGATTATTTGCCACAACTAAAGCAAGATATTTTGGCGGTGATCGCAAAATACGTCAATATTTCTGAAGAACAAGTGACCGTTGAGTTTGATAATAGCGATGACATCGCGGTGCTCGAGCTAAATGTGACGCTACCAGATTCTAAATAGTTGGTAAGGATTCGGTGGTAATAACAGATATTACCACCGAATTTCTCGTGTTAATGCTGAGCTAATGTTAATTGTTAGTCAGTAATTGTGTTACTTTAGCGCCAACAATATCATCTCTCCAACCGGTCAGTAATACGGGTTTGGTTGCATTTACACCATTATTTTTCCAATAATAGCTTAATACTTCATGGATTAGTTTTTTCGAGGCAATCATTTCTTTAGGAATGTCAGTTTCTTCAGCTACCTGCTCCACCAGTCCCTTAATTAACTTAAACGTTTGCTTGTAAGTCGGAAAATCAATCAACCTGGTTAACTTCTGCGGTAAATCCTGCTGTTTTAATCCTTGAGCAACCAAGGCTAAAATCTTTTTACCATGACGTTTAATGGCCATCGGATGGATTTGCTTTAATTGTTGTAGGTCAGATAGTTGGGTTGGTGTTGCTTGTGCAATCGCCAGTAACTCAGAGTCTTTTAACACAAAGCCCAAGGCAAGATCACGCTTAATAGCTTCTCGATAACGCCAAGCGGCCAACAACTGCAAAACGGCTAACTGCTCAGGTACTAACTGCCAGGCACCACTGATATCTAAGTACTTTTTAAGAGCGACATCAGACGTATGTTTGTTGGCTAGTCTTTGACATTCTTGCTGACAAATTGCCTCTTTGCCATTGTCAGTCAACTGTTGTTGCAAAATAAAGTAAGCTTGGTGGAGGTAATAAACATCATTCGCGGCATACTCAAGCTGGATTTGATCCAATGGCCTGGCCAACCAATTGGTCCGAGATGCCCCTTTATCTAAGGTGATTTTAAGTAAATTTTCAACTAATTTACCGTAACCAATACTCGAGCCCTGCCCTGTTAATGCCGCAGCGATTTGTGAGTCAAACAGCGGCGTTGCGATAACATCGCCGTAATTTCTAAACACTTCAAAGTCTTCACTGCCCGCATGAATAACTTTAACTATCTCAGGATTGTTTAATAACTCCCAAAATGGTGATAGATCATCAATGGCGAGGGGATCGATTAAAGCGACAGTGGTACCATCGTACGCCTGTAACAGCCCTCACTTAGCCGAAAAAGTACGTTCGCGGACAAATTCAGTATCAACCGCTAACACCTTAGCTTGTGAATACTTAGCGCATAATTGCTCAAGCGCTGTTTGAGTTTCAATATATGTATATTCGACCAAAGAAAATTCCAAAAAAAACCAGCTGAATTAGCCGGCTATTTTAACTGATTCTTGTAGCCGTGACCAATGAAAATGATCTCGGCTATCCATCTGATGGATTAAAGTTTTTATCCTAAGTAGAAACTTCCAATTTGGCCAATTCTTCTTCACGTAACTCACGGCGTAGAATCTTACCAACATTAGTTTTTGGTAACTCGTCCCTAAATTCGATCAGTTTAGGCACTTTATAAGCGGTTAGGTTTTCACGGCAATGTTTAATTAACTCTTTTTCTGTGACACCATTGCCTTTCTTGACAATAAAGACCTTAATCTTTTCGCCTGTACTTTGATGGTGAATGCCGATAACTGCAACTTCGAGCACGCCAGGGTGCATCGAGCACACTTCTTCCACTTCGTTAGGATAAACGTTAAAACCTGATACGATAATCATGTCTTTTTGACGGTCAACAATAGTAAAGAATCCTTGATCATCCATGGTCGCGATATCACCGGTACCGAACCAGTCACCGTCCATCACCTTGGCTGTTTCTTCAGGGCAATTATAATAGCCTTGCATCACTTGCGGCCCTTGAACCTGTAGTTCACCGGGTTCGCCGTTTGCCACGACATTACCTTCGGCATCAACAATACGACATAAGGTTGATGAACACGGTAAACCGATATTACCGCTGAAACCATTTGAGGTATGCGGGGTAATGGTAACCAATGGACAGCATTCTGTTAATCCATAACCTTCGAGTAAAAATGTTTTGGTCACTTCTTGCCATTTATTGGCTACAGCACGTTGAACAGCCATCCCGCCACCTAGGGTTAATTTTAGGTGAGAGAAGTCAAGTTTAGTAAATTCTTCATTATTTAACAGCGCATTAAATAAGGTATTAACCCCTGTTATTGCAGTGAATTTAACTTTTGAAAGTTCTTTAACAAAACCTGGAATATCTCTTGGGTTAGTGATTAAGAGGTTTTGGGCGCCATACTTCATAAACATTAGACAATTGGCGGTTAAGGCAAAGATATGATAAAGCGGTAATGCTGTAATAATAAGTTCTTTACCGGGGGTGATCACTGCCCCAAAACCAGCCGATGCTTGCTCTAGGTTAGCAACCATATTCCGGTGGCTAAGCATTGCACCTTTTGAAGGTCCAGTCGTGCCGCCAGTATATTGTAAAAATGCTAAATCTTGGCCGGTAATTTCTTGTTTAATGTACTGACTATAACTGCCCTTAACTAATGCTTTTCGCATTGAAATTGCATGGGGCAAATCAAATTTTGGCACCATTTTTTTGACATACTTAACCACGAAATTAACTAAGGTTCGTTTAAGTGGCTTAAATTGATCGCCAAGATGAGTAACAACAACGTGCTCGATAGCGGTTTCTTTGACGACTTTTTCTACGGTCGATGCAAAATTTGACACCACGACTATCGCCTTGGCCCCTGAATCATTTAATTGGTGTTTAAGTTCTCTCGGGGTATACAGTGGATTAACATTGACCACGATTAAACCAGCGCGTAACGCTGCAAACATTGCAATTGGGTATTGTAAAATATTAGGTAGCATAATCGCAATGCGATCACCTTTGACTAATTTTAAATCATTTTGCAAGTAAGCAGCAAAATGGCGACTTTGCTCTTCAAGCTTGCGATAGGTAATAACATGTCCCATGTTTACAAACGCAGGAAGATCAGCAAACTTTTGGGTACTTTCTTCAAATAAATCCACCAAAGACTGATAATGGTCTGGATTGATTTCTTCCGGTACATCTTTTGGGTAGCTCTGTAGCCAAACTTTTTCCACAGTAATTTCCTCGTGTTTTGGAATTGGTGTTATTGTTATTTATGTTACTACCAACCCAACATCTTTTAAACGTGCGTTTAATATTCCCACAACTTCCAGTAAATTAACAGCACAATTTAGAGCCTTTACACTAAAGTTGACTGATGTTTAGCTTTTTGGATAGATATTAAACATTCTTTTTACTTAAATGCTTTGCAATCGCTTGCCAGGTTAGTAATGGTTGCTCCATATGCACATGATGCCCGCCACTAAACTCAACTAACGTTAACTGTTTAAGCATATTTTGTCGTTGGAAAATTGCTTGTTTGAGCATTTTCATGCCATTGGTGCCGAAAATTAACAAGGTATCTGCACTAATATTGCTAACAATATCGTTCGCTTGCGGCTGAGTCATCCTAATCGGCGAGTGGCTGCGTAACCGAATATCACTGCGCCATGTATAGCCACCATTTAGTGGTTCTATCGCTCGTTCTACTAAGATTTGTGCGATCTCAAGATCAAAGTCACTGGCATTTTTTCTTGCCTCAATCGCACTGGCTTTAGTTGGATGGATGGTCTTTCGCTTACTGGCAACTTTTAACTGGCTACTAACGGATTTTCTTATATTGTCTTTTGTTTGCTCAGGGGTTGCGGTCAGCGGCCCTAACCCTTCAATGAGGATTAATTTGTCAACCAATTCTGGAAATGACGCGGCGAAAATTGACGACACAATAGCCCCGAGCGAGTGCGCTAGAATATGTACTTTCCCCCAGCCTTGACTGGTGATCAATTCGTAAAGATCTTGGACATAATCTAGTAGGTTATAATTGGCCCCTAAAGGTCGATGCTGCGAATGACCATGACCAGGCCAGTCGATCGCAATTAAATGATAGTTATCGACATAGTGCGATAGTGGCGTAAAACTCGCGGCATTATCTAACCAGCCATGTAAGGCAAGTATCTTGGGAGCTTGTTCGTCACCACAGGATAGCCCCGTTAATGACAAATGTGATAATTCAAAACTTATTGACTGCATTTTCATCTAATACTTCTCACAACAGCACTTTGCTGCCACATCTTATATAACAAATAAAGACCCAAACTTAACCAAATTAAGACCCAAATAAACTCTGGAATTGCACTTAAACTTGCCAACAGTGCCCCGTCACCTCGAGATTGCCCGTCGATCAGGTATAAAGGGCTTTTGACCGCATTAAACAGCACCAAAACCCCAGTAAACTGACATATTTTTGATAAATAAGGTCCCTGAGTGTTTTAGAATATCAGGGCTAATAACCCAGTGACGATCAGCAAAATAATGGCGGTTAATAAGTCTCTAACCCAAAATACTAACACCGCGATAAAGGTAGCAATCAGTAAGGCCAAAGTATATTGTACGATTGTCTTACTGCTTCCTGCTTGATATAACAAAAAACCCCAAATTGCGGCACCAGCATAGCCCGAAAAAGCGATTAACAAACTGATGCCACCCCGTGACATCACCATACCAGCGCCACTAAGTTCTAGCTTAAAACTAATCACTTCGCCACCCGTTATTAAGGTAACAATGGCATGAGAAAGCTCGTGAAAAATGCTTTCAAGCCAATTAAATGGCACCCCAACAATCGGAATAAAAGAAATGAAAAAATTAATAATACAATAGATTATCAGTAGGTATCGTTGGCTCATTGATTAGTCGCAGTTATTAAGCATTT
>JABSRS010000072.1 GCA_013214885.1 Gammaproteobacteria bacterium | reverse complement strand
CAAACACCTATTTATCGAATCGAGCCAAAATACCCGAAA
Source organism: Gammaproteobacteria bacterium (assembly GCA_013214885.1). GTDB lineage: Bacteria > Pseudomonadota > Gammaproteobacteria > Enterobacterales > Psychrobiaceae > Psychrobium. The sequence goes on along the minus strand of JABSRS010000072.1, from coordinate 11,376 downwards.
AATTTGGCTCGAAAAAGAAAAAGTGGCTACGCTATTATAGAATTTACGGTATCTACTTCTGGCTTTGTACAAGATCCAAAAGTATTACAGTCTGAAGGTGGTAAAGGTTTCGAAAAATCGGCACTGACCGCAATGAAGCAATGGCGCTACGCCCCAAAATTTGAAAAAGGCATCGCGGTAGCGGGCATTTCAACAGTACGATTAGATTTTACAATCAACTAAATAAGCTCCTAAACATCGTCACTCCTTGCCATCCATGGCACCGTGACATACCGTTCATCCTGAACATAAAAAAACCGCCGAGGCGGTTTTTTTAATTAAAGCTTAGTTCAGGATGGGCTTAGTGCCAGCCTTCAACGCCTTTCATGTCGGGAAGCTCGTGAGCAATACCTTTGTGACAATCAATACAGGTCTTTTCACCGCTCGCTAAAGCACTTGAGTGCATTTTAACACTGCGGCTGCCTTGTTCAGAGAAGTCCATGTATTCAAAGTTATGACAATTTCGACATTCCCTTGAGTCATTGCCTTTCATCCGTTTCCATTCGCGCATGGCCATCGATTTTCGATGATCCTGAAATTTCTCTCGAGTATCAATGATCCCAGTTAACATCCCCCACACTTCTTTACTCGCGGCAATCTTACGAATAATTTTGTGGGTCCAGTCTTTTGGTACATGACAATCAGGACAAGTAGCACGAACACCTGAACGGTTCGAGTAGTGAATGGTTTCACGATATTCCTGATATACATTATCAGCCATTTCGTGACAACCGGTACAAAACTCTTCGGTATTGGTTAGTGATAACGCTGTGTTAAAACCACCCCAAAATACCACCCCACCAGTAAAGCCTAATGCTAGTACAATACCAACACCTGCTTTGCTAGGTGTCGACAGAGTTTGCCATATTTTTTTCAATATATTCATTAGTTTTCCCTCAGCTAATCTAGTTCTGAGTTAGTGAGTCAACAGCTTTAAAATCATTCCCAACTAGTGGCTTACCATCAACTTGAGGAACATGACACTGCATACAGAAATAACGACGCGGAGAAACATCGGATAGCGTCATGCCATCACGTGTTTCAAAGTGAGTAGGACTCACTTTAGTCGCGCCCGTTTCACGCGCATACTTCCAACCATGACAAGATAAACACTTATTGGCATTTAAATTGACTTTATAACCACGTACTTGGTGTGGAATAATTGGCGGTTGGTGAACGTAATTACGCTGTAGAGGTTCACGATCTTTAATCACTCGCTTATGCTTATCAGCACCACGGGTGATGTTTAATTCAGCACTACCGCGCAGTGACTCAACGCCACCATTGTTCGATGGCACTTCTGTTATTTGTGCTACTGCACTAGCAGCCATGCCCATCAAAATTAGGGCTGTCATTATTTTTTTCATTTAATTTACTCCGCCTTAGAGGCTAACCAGTAATATAATGCTTGAGGATTGACGGCCGTTTCATCACATGATGTTACGGCCGCTCTCAAGGGCTTAGGCTTTGCGCACTTTAATCGCACACTTCTTGTAATCCGTTTGCTTTGACAATGGATCTGTCGCGTCAAGGGTCAATTTATTAACCAATTGACGAGCATCGAAGAACGGTATAAACACTAAGCCAACAGGCGGTCTGTTACGACCTCGCGTTTCAATGCGGCTCTTAATTTCGCCACGACGTGACTCAACAATGACCTCATCACCACGGCGAAGTTTGCGCTTACGGGCATCATCTGGGTGCATAAATACTACAGCATCTGGGAAAGCACGATATAACTCAGGAACACGACGAGTCATGGTCCCTGTATGCCAATGCTCAAGCACTCGACCGGTACACATCCACATATCATATTCGTCATCTGGCGACTCTGGAGGTGGCTCATACGGCGCAGCAATAATTAATGCTTTACCATCTGGCTTGCCATAGAATTCAAAGCCTTTGCCTTTGCCAACGTAAGGATCTGAACCTTCCTTAAAGCGCCATTTTGTTTCTTTACCATCAACTACTGGCCAACGCAGCCCACGAGCTTCTTGGTACATTTCGTAAGGGGCTAGATCGTGACCATGACCACGGCCAAAGGTCGCATATTCTTCAAATAGACCTTTCTGAACGTAGAAACCAAAGTCGTGAGCATCGTCGTTAAGCTCTTTAGCTTCATCAATTGAGAAAGCATCAACATTACCATTGCGATATAACACGTCATACATGGTCTTGCCACGTAGATGCGGTGCTGCCGCTAGTAAGTCTTCAGTCCAAACTTCTTCAATCTTAAAGCGTTTAGCAAATTCCATTAATTGCCACAAATCAGACTTAGCTTCACCTGGTGCTTTAACCTGTTGGAACCACTGCTGAGTACGACGCTCGGCGTTACCGTAACAACCTTCTTTCTCAACCCACATCGCAGTAGGAAGAATCAAATCGGCCGCTTGACAGGTAACTGTTGGATACGGGTCAGACACCACGATAAAGTTTTCTGGGTTACGATAACCTGGCAACATTTCTTCGTTAATGTTTGGACCCGCTTGCATATTGTTGTTACACATCACCCAGTAAGCATTTAACTTGCCATCTTTAAGCATCCGGCTTTGCTCTACCGCATGATAGCCAGGCTTAGCTGGAATAGTACCCTCTGGTAATTTCCAAATCTTTTCTGCGATATCACGGTGAGCTTTTTTCTTGACCACTAAATCAGCAGGTAGACGGTGTGAGAAGGTACCCACTTCACGTGCTGTACCACAAGCTGAAGGCTGACCCGTTAGTGAGAATGGACCGTTGCCAGGTTGGGAGATTTTACCTGTTAACAAGTGAATGTTATAAACCAGGCTGTTCATCCAAACACCACGGGTATGTTGGTTCATTCCCATGGTCCATAGTGACATTACCTTAATGTTAGGATCGGCATATGCCTTAGCCATTTCAATCAGTTTAGCCGCAGGAACACCTGAAATCTCTTCAGTTTTTTCAACAGAATACTCAGCAACTTGCGCCTTGTACTCGTCAAATGTCATGTCATGGATTTTGCCAGCCGTTTTAACGTTTTTAGCCGCTTTTTGCAATTCATGCTCATCACGCAAGCCATAACCAATATCAGTGGTCGCTTTCTTAAAGTGAGTGTGCTTTTTAACAAAATCCCAGTTCACTGCATCGTTTTGAATGATGTAGTTGGCGATAAAGTTAGCAATGGCCAAATCGGTATTTGGAGTGAAAATCATGCCGTTATCAGCAAGTTCAAATGAACGATGCTTATAAGTCGACATTACGTGAACTTTAACCCCGTTATACGATAGACGACGATCGGTTAGGCGTGACCACAGAATTGGGTGCATTTCAGCCATGTTCGAGCCCCAAAGGACAAAGGCGTCAGCATGCTCAAAGTCATCATAACAGCCCATCGGCTCATCGATACCGAAGGTACGCATAAATCCACCGACCGCAGATGCCATACAGTGACGAGCATTTGGATCGATATTGTTAGAGCGGAAACCGGCTTTCATTAGCTTAACTGCTGCGTAGCCTTCCATTACCGTCCACTGACCAGAACCAAACATCCCAATAGCTGTTGGGCCTTTGTCTTTTAGGGTTTTCTTGAATTTAGCCGCCATCACATCAAAAGCTTTATCCCAACTTACGGGTTGGAATTCACCTTCTTTGTCATATTCGCCATTAGTCATACGTAATAATGGCTGGGTTAGACGATCCTTACCGTACATAATCTTCGATAAGAAATAACCTTTAATACAGTTAAGACCTTTGTTTACTGGTGCTTCAGGATCGCCCTGAGTCGCCACAACTTTACCGTCTTGGCTACCAACTAGGACACTACAACCAGTGCCACAAAAACGACACGGTGCTTTATCCCATTTGATTTTACTTTTTTTCGAATCGGTCACTAAGTTCGATGCCGACACTGGAATGGCGACACCAGCAGCGACAGCAGTCGCTGCGATTGCATTTGCTTTAATGAAGTCACGTCTTGAAATACTCATCACTTCTTCTCCTGACAATTTATAATTATATTATTTATCTAAAATTAATCGGTTGATCGGGTGACTTATCTTTATGAGGCACCAAACCGGCATCGTTATGATGGAATATTAAAGACGCATCTAATACACCATCTAATGTGCTAAGATGGGTAATGGTATCAACAATATTTTTTTCTTGATCGGTCGACTCAACGGTGATTACCATTGCGCCTTCACTGCTAACCTCATGTACTTCGGTACCAGGCAGTGCTTCCAAAACTTTGGTCAACGCTGGTATATTTTGAGGAAAGGCTTTAACTAATACGCCTGCAATATGAACAGGCTCTTCTTCGAGTAAATTAATCACACGTATTTACCTAAGTGGTTATTCAATTTATGGGGTGCTCAATTATTTTGAAAGCATCTTTAGCATCGGCAATGACACAACAGCAACTGCTGCAAATCCAATAATAAAAATACTCGGCATCGCTAAATAACCAAGTACAGTCCAGATCATCGATTCGAGTGCACTCATCGGTTTAATTCCTCAATAAATAAGTGGTTACTTGTTAGGTACATTCTATAATTCTCAATGTTAAGAATATTGATCAATATCAAGTAATAACTTAGCAAGTGATAAAGATAGCTATTTAACTCTAGCTAACATGCGCCCTGATTAAAAATTAATCAATGTTTAGTCAATTTCAACCAGAAATGAGTTTTTTATAACCAATTAGTGATCTGACCAGCCGATTTAAGCTTAATTAATCTCACTTACGTCAGTCGATTTTGATTAATCCTTGTTATAATCGCCCTTTTTTTAACCTTATTGCTAGGATTACTAACTTGAGCTACTTGTTATCTTTTTTGTTTTTATTTTGGGCCGCTATCATTTCTGTCGTGTTTTTCCCAATTGCCGTGGTGATCCGTATAATTAGCGCACCGTTTGATCGACGCTTAGTACTGTTAAATTTCTTTAGTCATTTTTGGGGGGCTTGTTATTTTTGGAGCATGCCGTTTTGGAGCATCAAAGTGACGGGACGCGAAAATTTCAAACCAAACACTACCTATGTGATCGTTTCAAACCATTTATCAACCATGGATGTACTTGCCGTTTCGATGTTATTTGTCCCCTTTAAATGGGTCTCAAAAGTTGAAAACTTCAAGATCCCATTCGTTGGCTGGACGATGTATTTAAATAAGTATGTCGCGATAAAACGCGGCGGACTTAGCTCAATTAAATTAATGATGCGCCAATCAAAAGCACATCTGGCTAATGGCAGCTCAATCTTCATCTTTCCAGAGGGGTCTCGTTCAGCGGATGGTCAATTAAAACCTTTTAAAACGGGCGCATTTAAATTAGCCAAAGAAATGAATGTTGCAGTGATGCCGGTGGTATTACGCGGTACAGCTCAGGCGATGCCAAAACATAGCCTCCATTTTAAAGGGCGTCATAAAATTGAAATAGAAGTGCTGGCACCGATTGAAAGTGAACTACTGCAACAATTAAGTCTGCAACAAGCCGCAAGCTTAGCCCATGAAAAGATTCTACAAGCGCAATAAATCTGCTATAAAATATTAATACCGATTCCGATAATAATTAGATCGCTAATTTAACGGACTTGGCATAACAATTTATTATTAAAGGATATTAGGATGGGATTATTAGACGGTTTGCTCGGTAACGCTTCAGAATTGGATCCACAAGAACTTAATCAAGAATTCTCGCTGATAACGAACAAGTTGAATTGGGTTTTAAGTTAATACGCGACATGTTTGTTTTTACTAACAAACGAATGATAATTATTGATAAGCAAGGGATCACGGGTAAAAAAGTCGAATACCATTCTGTGCCGTACAAATCGATTACCCATTTTATCGTTGAGAGTGCAGGCCATTTCGATATGGATAGTGAATAGAAAATTTGGATTGCAGGAACATCAGACCCGATTGTCTATGATCTAAAACGCGGCAGCGACGTCGTCGCGATTCAAAAAACCTTAGCTAATTGCATGTTTTTATAAGCTCAATCTATCTTGAGTAATCGGCCACCATCGCCTCCTTCTTGGCTTTGGTGAGTTTTTTCAGCTGAACTTCAAGCTTACCAGCACTACTTCTATCCGCGACGGGTTGCACAAAGACCATCGCTACGGGTCTCCTTACTCGGGTATATTTTGCCCCCCTAGCTGAATTGTTGTGTTCGGATTCGCGCCTTGTTATATCGGTAGTCACCCCGCAATATAAAGAGTTATCACGGCAACGCACCATATAGACAAACCAATCAGCTTGCTTTAAATCGCTAGGCATATTTTTCTTATTGTTAGTGAATTTGACCATTATCTTAATAAAAAACATTTCCATATTAAAAACAAAAACAAAGAACCATTAAAATACAGCTAGTTACAAAACTGGCTTTATCCTTGCTTTAATCAGGCAATACTTCAATTACAGCGAGTAACCTATGCGAGTTATCCGAAAAATATCCATTACCGTCTGTGGCGGCCTACTTCTTTTATTGGGCATCATTATGATAGCACTGCCAGGACCAGCCATTCTAATTATTCCATTAGCATTAACAATTTTAGCCCTTGAGTACCAGTGGGCAAAACACTATTTAAAAATATCACAAAAAATGCTCAGTAAAAGTGCCCGAAAACTTGACCTGCTGATCCGGAGAATAAAACATAGAAAATAGCCTCTAATAAGCCCAACAGCTATCTTAACGCTAGATTGTTGGGTACAATATCGGCACTAAAAATGATAGCTAGGTCACATAAATGAATCAAGATGAAATGAAAAAAGCAGCTGGCTGGGCTGCATTAGAATACGTTGAAAAAGATACTATTATTGGTGTTGGTACGGGTTCAACGGTTAATCATTTTATTGATGCATTAGGTAGCATCAAAGGTGACATTGAAGGCGCGGTTTCTAGCTCTGAAGAATCAACTCGCCGTTTAAAAGAATATGGCATTCCAGTATTTGATTTAAATACCGTTGATCAACTCAGTGTCTATGTCGATGGCGCTGACGAAATAAACCATAACATGCAAATGATCAAAGGCGGTGGCGCGGCACTAACTCGCGAAAAAATTATCGCTGCAGTCGCTGATAAATTTATTTGTATTGCTGACCACAGTAAATACGTCAAGTTACTTGGCGAATTCCCATTGCCAGTAGAAGTTATCCCAATGGCTCGCTCGTATGTCGCTCGTCAGCTGGTGAAATTAGGTGGTGATCCGGTCTATCGCGGAGGAGTGGTTACCGATAATGGCAACGTCATTTTAGATGTTTACAACTTAACCATTGAAAATGCCTGTGAATTAGAACGCCAAATCAATGGTATTGTTGGTGTCGTTACCAATGGTTTCTTTGCCCTACGTAATGCCGACATTTTATTGATGGCAACCCCTGATGGTGTAAAGAAAATTGAACTATAGCTTTATATAGCATTATAATAAGCAAAGATTACTCAGTGACCTTTGCTTTAAACAACCATTTTAAATAGCGGTTAATCTAACGATTTATTTCGAGATAGCGTTCTAAATATCAGCTCTGTTTATCACCAGTCACCATTCATTCTATGTCAATAACATTAAAAGCAAAGACTTTAATCATAATTTAACATTTAATGTTATAAACATGGTTAATAGTAGCAATAACCAGCCTAAATACTCCGTTTAATCTTCTGAAAGGCGTAACATATAAGTCTTTAGTAGCAAGGGTTATAGCTTATATAATTATTTCACAATATATTTCAATTTAACTCTCCACTTAACAGGTTAAATTTGTTACTTTATATCCTTGTTATTACCGTTTTAGTTGCTAGGAATAAAATTAATGGCTCATTTTTCACTCACCAAAGACAAAATCAAAATTCTGCTACTTGAAGGGCTACACCCAAGCTCACTTGAAGTACTCCAAAATGCTGGCTATCAAAACATCGAGTGTTTGAAAACCTCCTTACCCGAAGATGAGTTAATTGCAAAAATTAAAGACGTCCACTTTATTGGGATCCGTTCGCGCACCGAGCTTAACGAAAAGGTTATTGCAGCGGCCAACAAGCTAGTGGCAATTGGTTGCTTTTGTATCGGGACTAACCAAGTTAATTTAGCCGCCGCTGAAAAGCGTGGTATTCCCGTATTTAATGCGCCGTTCTCAAATACCCGCTCGGTCGCCGAATTAGTATTAGGGGAAACCTTGTTATTACTGCGCGGCATTCCACAAAAAAGTGCGATGGCCCATCGTGGTGAGTGGCAGAAATCGGCAGTTGGTTCATATGAAGCCCGTGGCAAGCAGCTCGGTATTATTGGCTATGGCCATATCGGGATGCAGCTTGGCATCTTAGCTGAAAATTTAGGGATGCGAGTTAAGTTTTATGATATTGAAGACAAGCTCCCCCTAGGTAATGCCAGCCAAATAGCCAAGATGGACGATTTACTAACCAGCTCTGACATCGTGACCTTGCATGTGCCAGAAACACCACAGACCAAGTACATGTTTAAAGCCGAGCAAATGGCAAAAATGAAACGCGGCGCTATCTTAATTAATGCTTCTCGTGGCACAGTAGTCGATATTGATCATTTGGCGGCAGCCATCAAAGAAGGTCAAATTGGTGGTGCGGCTATCGATGTATTCCCTGTTGAGCCAAAATCAAACAATGAAGAGTTTATTTCACCACTTCGCGGCTTAGATAACGTAATCTTGACTCCTCATGTCGGTGGTAGCACTCAAGAAGCCCAGGAAAACATCGGGATTGAAGTTGCTGGCAAGCTAGCAAAATACTCAGATAATGGCTCGACCTTGTCTGCGGTTAATTTCCCTGAAGTGTCCCTGCCTCAGCATATTGGAGCATCACGCTTATTGCATATTCACCACAACCAGCCAGGGATCATGAATAAAATCAACATGGCATTTGCCGAGCGTAATATCAATATTTCAGCGCAATACCTCCAAACCACTGCAGAAATAGGCTACGTGGTGATGGAAATTGATGCTAAAGATGCTGATGTTGCCCTAGACGAGCTCCATAAAATTGAAGGAACAATTAGAGCGCGTATTCTGCATTAATTATTGTTCGAGTCGACCCAAGCGACGGCCCCCATCGTCGCTTAGTATAAACCCATAATCAATGAAGTTGCAGGTTTTGTGGTGGCTTAAAAACCTATTTACTGCGTTGCGTTCAATCCCAATAGCGAGCTATTACTCAATCACGCGCCTTGTTTATAGTATTTTACTCAGCCCATGAATTCCTGCATTTCCAATGGTCACGGGTATAAACCCTTTGATTTGGACCGCAAAGTAACTTAGGATCAAGACAATATTCATATCGTAATTCAAAGGTGCACCGTGTCAACAGCCCTCGCTTTATCTCAATTTGATATTTTCCCAGCCTTGCCTATTGGTTTAATTAAACTTACTGGTGCTGACAGTAAAAAATTTCTGCAAGGTCAGCTCACCTGTGATCTTGATTTATTATCACCACAGCATTCATTATTGGGCGCCCATTGTGATCCAAAAGGTAAAGCACTTGCGATTGTGCAATTATTACAGTGCCAAGATGCTATTTTGGCATTACAAGCCAAAAACAACACAGCATCACACCTGCCTAATTTGAAAAAATATGCGGTATTCTCACAAGTAGAAATAACCGATGCTAGTGAACTATTTGTTTTTACTGGATTATTAGGTGAGCAGGCAAGCCAATGGTTAACTCAACACTCAGCAATACCAGCAGAAAATCAAGACTCAATTGAGTGTGAATTTGGCATCGTGACCACTTTTCCACTACAAGTGGGTGAACAGCCTCGTTATTTAGTTATCTCAAACGAGATACAAGCCGCGGCTTTGCATGCCCAGTTACCTGATAGTGCCAACACACAATCAAGCAGCTTATGGCAGGCGTTAGATATTCTTAGTGGTACTCCACAAGTTAGTCCACTAATTAGCGGTGAATTTGTACCTCAAATGCTAAATATGCAGATGGTTGAAGGGATTAGTTTTACTAAAGGCTGTTATATTGGTCAAGAGACCATCGCCAGAATGCATTACCGTGGCATCAATAAACGAGCAATGTTTATTTTGAGTAGCACATCACAGCTTGAGCTCCAAGCTGGTGATAGTCTTGAGCGTCAAGTGGATTCAGGCTGGCGTAATGCTGGCACCATCATTGCTAGTCAAACTACTGAAAATTCAACAGTAATATTGGCGACACTGCCAATTGATAGTGAAGTAGGCTGTCAAATGCGAGTTAAGAACAGCGATGATTTGTTGACCCTAACTACGCCTAGTTATTTCAAGCTAGCGCAATAACCCATTCAACCCCAACGGAACTTTCTGTTGGGGCAACGTAAGAAGATCCAATGAACAACCTCTCTCAACAACTAGCTAGCATTGAAAACTTTCCGCTACATCAACAACGCTTCTTAAGTCAGTTAATACAGCACTCAAGTTTCAACGCCTCTTTTAGTGCCGCGCAAGTTGCAACACTATTAAGTGAACAGCCAAATATTGAACAATTGCTAACCGACTTAGTGCCATTAGCACAATCATATAGTGTATCGCCAATCTCAAATTTCAAAGTCGGTGCGGTGGCTCTAGCTAAATCAGGTGCTATTTACCTTGGTGCCAATATGGAATTTTTTGACCAAGCGCTCAATCAGTCGATTCATGCCGAGCAAGCTGTCATCAGTAATGCTTGGCACCACGATGAAACGCAACTGACCAAGATCGCGGTTAGTGCTTCACCTTGTGGTCACTGTCGCCAATTTATGAATGAATTGGTCGATGCTGGGGCGTTAGAAATTTTGTTACCGCAGCAATCTCCAGTCACATTAGCGTCGTTATTACCGCTATCTTTTGGCCCAAAAGATCTTGGGGTCAATCAAAACCTAATGGCTAGTGACAAGAATAATATCGCCAATACCAACGCTGATGAGTTAATAATTCAAGCGAGTAACGGTGCACAATTAAGCTATAGTCCTTACTCTAAGAGCCCCAGTGGTATTGCGCTTGCGACAAAAAGTGCAGTATATGTTGGTCGCTATGCTGAAAATTGTGCCTATAATCCGAGCCTATCGCCATTGCAATCAGCGTTAATTGCGCTACATTTAGCCAATGATAAAATTAGCGACATCACCCAAGCGGTCCTGGTAGAACTCAAATCGGCTCCCGTTTCGCAATTTCCCACCAGTTACAGTTTATTAGCCCAGCTTTGTGAGGTCCCCCTCAAACATCAGAGAGTATAACGATAAGAAATGTTATGGCGCAGGCAAATTCATTAAAGAGTATCTTTTACGCACTCGGTGTTAAATTTGCTGCTGCCATTCATACCGGCTCCGGTGCGATGATGGCCGAGGCAGTGCACTCAGCAGCGGATTGCTCTAACCAAGGGCTGTTATACCAATTCCGA
>JABSRS010000071.1 GCA_013214885.1 Gammaproteobacteria bacterium | reverse complement strand
AACGCAGGGATTACCCCACTAAAACCAGCACCAGAATCCCCTAGACCGTGCAGCCAAATGACCACGGCATCCGCTTGAGCACTAGGCTCTTTAATAATAGCTTGGAGCGACATTACTTACTCACTTATCTCTATTAATTCACCCGATTGGCGCTCAATGGCGTTAGTCACCAAAGCAAAAAATTCAGCACCAGTTCGGTTATCAATCCACTGACCGTTTAGCAATTCAAAATGATGACCATCAAACTTAGTCGCCACCCATATTTGGTGTAATGGCTCTTGGCGATTAATAATAATTTGGCTGCGATCGCTAAACGCTAACTTTAAAACCCCAGATGATGTTTCATAATCAAAATCAACCATCGCCTCATCAAGTGCAGATTCAATTAACATCAGATAATTATCGACAATTTGATGAAATTCACTATCGTTCATTTTTAACCTCAAATCAGTTGCATTTACTCATTGGAATGCGATTATAAGGCTTAATTGTCGAATAATCACCGGATAAACAATGCGGAAATTAACTATTATCTTTTTTTTACTGGCATTTGTCGCTGGCTGCGGCCAAAAGGGACCGCTGTATCATCCCGAGCCACAGCAGGAAAAAACAGAGAAAGATGTTAAAAAACAAGAAGAAGGTAAGTAATGGATTTTTTCAACGTTAAACAACAACAGTTATTTGCCGAAGATATTGCCGTTGCCGAGTTGGCTGAAAAATTTAAAACCCCGTTGTATATATATTCTCGCGCTACTATTGAACGCCATTGGCACGCCTTTGATCAGGCTGCTGGCTCGCACCCGCATTTAATTTGTTATGCGGTAAAAGCTAATTCAAATCTGGCGATCCTAAACACTTTAGCTAAATTAGGTTCAGGGTTTGATATCGTTTCGGGCGGTGAATTGGCACGAGTATTAGAAGCTGGAGGCGATCCTGCCAAAGTGGTTTTTTCTGGAGTCGGTAAAACAGACTGGGAAATAAGATATGCGCTTGAAACGGGTATTTATTGTTTAAACGTTGAATCACGCCCCGAGCTTGAGCGAATAAGTGCCATTGCACAAGAGTTAAACATCATTGCCCCAATTTCAATTCGAGTGAACCCAGATGTTGATGCTGGGACCCACCCATATATCTCGACGGGACTCAAAGAAAATAAGTTTGGCATTAGCATGGAAGAAGCACATGGTGCGTTTGAATATGCTCACCAGTCGAGATCACTTAACGTTCAAGGGATCGATTGTCACATTGGTTCCCAACTGACCGAACTATTACCATTTACCGATGCGATTAAGCGGATACTGACACTGATTGATCAGTTAAAAGCGCAAGGGATCGATATTAGTCATATCGATGTCGGTGGTGGGTTAGGCGTTACTTATAAAAACGAGCAACCACCATTACCAGCACAATATGCTCAAGCATTAACGGATTGCCTAGGCAATCATCGCCACCTAAAAATCATTTACGAGCCAGGTCGTGCGATAATGGCCAATGCTGGAATTTTAGTAGCCAAGGTCGAATACTTAAAAGTCACCAAAGACAAAAATTTTGCCATAATTGACGCGGCAATGAATGACTTAATCAGACCATCACTATATAGTGCTTGGCAAGAGATTATTGAAGTAAAAACTAGCGATGCCCCATCGGCTATTTATGATGTGGTCGGCCCGGTATGCGAAACAGGTGATTTTCTTGGTAAAGACCGTCAATTATCTTTACGAGAAGGCGATTATGTTGCCATTCGTTCATCGGGTGCCTATGGCTTTACAATGGCCTCAAATTATAACTCTCGGGTAAAGCCTGCTGAAGTGATGGTAGATAAAAATAGAGCCATCGAAATTCGCAAACGCGAAACTTTTGCAGATTTATGGCGAGGTGAATTAACAACACTCGACCCAGATAATTAATCTGACTGTCGTGATATTATTATAAGAAACTGAATGTTACTCAATTTTTCAAAAATGCATGGACTCGGAAATGACTTTGTCGTTGTTGACGGTGTAACCCAAAACGTATTTTTATCAAAAGAACAAATTAGCTTTTTAGCCGACCGCAATACTGGCATTGGTTTCGACCAACTGTTAATGGTCGAAGCACCTTACGATCCCGATTTAGATTTTCATTATCGGATCTTTAATGCCGACGGCACCGAGGTTGAACAGTGTGGCAATGGTGCCAGATGTTTTGCTCGTTTTGTTAGAATGAAAGGCTTAAGTAATAGATACCGGTTAGGGGTTAGTTGCAGAGGTGGTAAATTGCAATTAAAACATGAACGCAATGGCTTAATAACCGTCTCGATGGGCATCCCCCAGTTCAGCCCTGCCAAGGTGCCTTTTCAAGCGCAAAAGCAAGAAGTTAATTACATCTTACGCACCGACACTGAAACAGTACTGTGCGGTGTTGTCTCAATGGGCAATCCACATTGTGTGGTGACTGTTGATGATGTTATCACCGCACCGGTGGCGACCTTGGGCCCTCAATTATCAACCCACGAGCGATTTAGTCAGGGTACCAATGTTGGCTTCATGGAAATAGTATCACGCAGCCATATTAAATTACGCGTTTATGAGCGTGGCGTCGGTGAAACAAAAGCCTGCGGTACTGGTGCTTGTGCTGCTGTTGCAATCGGTCAAAACCAAGGTTTACTTGACCCGTCCGTTACCGTTGAATTACCAGGCGGAAAGTTAAAAATCAATTGGCGCAGTGGCGAATCGCAACTAAAAATGACTGGGCCTGCGGTTCATGTTTATGATGGGCAAATAAAGTTATGAGTCATAATAAGCTGCACATTGACAATGAAACTATCGAGCACTTAATCGACGACAGCTGTATCGTCGATTATCTGAAAAATCACCCTGATTTTTTCCAACATCACCCTCAGTTATTAGCCTCATTAAAATTGCCGAGTAAGCAACAAGGCACAATTTCACTGGTTGAACGTCAACATCAAATCATGCGTGATAAAATCCATACTCTTGAAGATGAAATCACTGCATTAATGTCAATTGCCAGTCATAACCAAAAACTGTACCAGCAATTTTCAGCGTTGAACGTTAAGTTACTTGAATGTTCGACCATTACTGAGCTTTGCGCCACGATGGTCACCAGTTTTGAACTTCATTTAGGGCTAACACAAGTAGCCATCAAGCTGTTTAAACCAAACGTACCCGTCGAGTTGCACTGTCAGCGCAGTGAACTAGATAATTTGTTAATTCAACGACTAGACAGAACTCAGTGCTATTTTGGTCGGTTAAATCAACAAGAACAAACATTGGTGTTTGGTCAGCAATTTTCAGGTTCTGTCGCCTTGATTTCATTAGGAAAATATAGTGAAGTTGGTTTACTTGCTGTCGCCAGTGATGATCCGAACCATTTTGAGCCCAATATGGACAATTTAATGTTAATGCAACTATGTCGTTTATTCGCTGGCTTAATCGATAACCTTGACGCGTAAGCAGAGATGGAACAACAACTAAGTGCTTTTTTAACCGAATTAACCGATGCCAGACAGCTATCGCCACACACGATTAGCAATTATCGACGCCAACTCGAGCATTTAATTCAGCAACTTAGCGCAAACAACGTTGCTCGCTGGGATCAACTCAGTGGCGATGAAATTAAACTGTGGATCGCCAACTCGAAACGTCAAGGCTTGGCTAATCGCTCCATTGCAACCAGATTGTCATCGTTACGCAGTTTTTGTCGCTACCTGCTCAAACAAGCGATCATTGAGCTTGACCCTTGCGTTGGCATTAATGCCCCGAAACAAAGCAAACCGCTGCCAAAAAACATTAATATTGACCAAATTAATCAGTTACTCAACTTTGATGATCAAGACGATCCATTAGCCATTAGAGACAAAGCGATGATCGAATTGTTTTATTCCAGTGGTCTACGCCTAGCCGAATTAGTCTCGATTAATCTTAATGATATCCAAGTCAGTGAAAAACTAATTAAAGTCACCGGCAAAGGCTCTAAAGAGCGGATTATTCCAATCACCAAGCTCGCCCTAGACCAAATAGATCGGTGGCACCAAGTTCGCCCTTCATTGGCCTCGGTCGATGAGCCCGCTTTATTTGTTAGCAGACTAGGCAAACGCATATCCCATCGCAGCGTCCAAGTCAGGCTAAAGAAATGGGCACAGCAGCAACAAATGACAGGCACCATTTACCCCCATAAATTACGCCATTCTTTTGCCACCCATATGCTAGAGGGCACGGCCGATCTTCGCGCGGTCCAAGAAATGCTCGGTCACGCCGATTTATCAACCACTCAAGTGTATACCCACTTAGATTTTAAACACTTAGCGAGTGTGTATGACAAAGCGCATCCGCGAGCCAAGCTAAAGAAATAAGGTGCCAAATGAGTATTCGATGCTACAAAACGTTAAGTGATATTACCGCAATTGGCTTTGATCTTGATGACACGCTCTATGACAACGCCCCCGTATTGCACCGTGCAGAGCAAAAGCTAAGAGAGCATCTTGCCAAGTATTTCCCAAAAACCATCGGCATGACTTTCCAGCACTGGTTTGAAATTCGCCAGCTAGTGGTAGCAAAGCAACCCGCTTTGGCTAACGATGTCAGTTTAACGCGCGTAAAGACCCTAACCCGCGGCTTAATTAACCTAGGTTATGCTCAATCAGCCGCCACTGATGGCGCACACACGGCAATGGAACTATTTTTAACCTGGCGCAATACCATTGATATTCCAGTTGAAACTCACCAAACATTAGCCAAGCTAGCGACTAAATTTAGATTATTTGCCATTAGTAACGGCAATGCATCAACCACCAGCTTAAACCTTGATCAATATTTTGAATTCGCCCTTCACCCAAGTATTAACATCCCAATGAAACCAGCTGGTGATTTATTTACTTTAGCTCAGCATCAGCTTGCGCTGCCTAGCGATCAAATTCTTTATGTTGGCGACCATCCTATTGCCGATATTATTGGCGCAACCAATGCCAACTGGCAAAGCTGTTGGTTTAACCCCAGTAAATCACGCTTAAACCATCGCAGAAACTCATTACTATTGCCAACGATTGAAATATCACAACTGGGTGATTTAGCGCAGCTTTGTTAAATTGATTTTGCTATAATCATCGCAAATTTATCTTAAGAACTTTTTAGCTATGGACGTATCTCTTTTACTCGATTCTTTAAATGAACACCAGCGCCAAGCCGTAGCAGCAGCACCTGGCAATCAATTAGTTTTGGCGGGGGCTGGCAGTGGTAAAACCCGAGTATTGGTCCACCGAATAGCTTGGTTACTGACGGTTGAAAAACAATCTCCCCATTCAATTTTGGCGGTGACCTTTACCAACAAGGCCGCCAAAGAGATGCGTTACCGGGTCGAGAGCCTATTAGGTGATCAAATGGGTAAGATCTGGATTGGCACTTTCCATGGCATTGCACATCGCTTGTTAAGAATGCATCACAACGAAGTTAATTTACCTGACAATTTCCAAGTCATCGACTCTGACGATCAACTTAAAATGCTTAAGCGACTGCTTAAAGCATTAAATCTTGATGATAAATCATATCCACCGCGTCAGCTGCAATCGTATATTAATAGCCATAAAGACGAAGGGTTAAGACCCTCGCATATCGAAACTTATGGCGATCCATTCGAAGCGACCCAGCGCGATGTTTATCAAGCGTATCAAGATGCTTGTGATCGTTCTGGCCTGGTCGACTTTGCCGAATTACTATTACGCGCTCATGAGTTATGGCTTAATAACCCTCAAGTTTTAGCCCATTATCAGCGACGCTTTGGCAATATTTTAGTCGACGAGTTTCAAGATACCAACAACATTCAGTACGCGTGGATCCGTATTTTGGCAGGGCAACAGTGTAATTTAATGATTGTTGGCGATGATGACCAATCGATTTATGGTTGGCGTGGGGCTAAAGTTGAAAACTTAGAGCGTTTTCTAACCGATTACCCTAAGGCAACGACGATAAAATTGGAGCAAAACTACCGTTCAACCGCCAATATTCTAGCAGCAGCCAATGCGGTGATCAGTAATAACACCCAACGTCTTGGTAAGAAGTTATGGACCGATGGCGCCACAGGCGACCCGATCTCCCTTTATGCCGCCTTTAATGAAATGGATGAAGCTCGTTTTGTCACCAATAAAATAAAAGAGTGGCAAGACCAAGGTGGCAATCTCGAAGAAGTCGCGATTTTATATCGCAGTAATGCTCAATCGCGAATTCTTGAAGAAGCATTACTGGCGCAGCAATTGCCCTACCGTATTTATGGCGGACTGCGCTTTTATGATCGTTTAGAAATCAAAGACACCTTGGGCTACCTGCGCCTAATGAGCAACCGCGATGATGATGCGGCATTTGAACGGATCGTTAACACGCCAACTCGCGGGATTGGTGCAACCACTCTCGACAAGCTCCGCAGTAATGCCCGTCAACAAGGCATGACCATGTGGCAAGTGAGTCACCTGCTATTAAAAGAAAAGATCCTAACGGGTCGAGCGGCGTCGGTTATCAAAGGATTTATTGACTTAATCAATCAACTTGAAGATGACAGCCATCAAATGTCATTACGCTCAATGAGTGATTTTGTCATGAACCACAGTGGCCTGCGTGATATGTATCGCAACGAAAAAGGCGAACGCGGTCAAGACAGACTCGATAACTTAGATCAGTTGCTTACCGCAATGAATGATTTTGTCGTGCCTGAAGAAGCTGAGGAGATGACGCCACTGACGGCCTTTTTATCCCATGCGGCATTAGAAGCTGGCGAGTCACAAGCTGACGAGTACGAAGATGCGGTGCAATTAATGACGATGCACAGTGCCAAAGGGCTAGAGTTTCCACTAGTGTTTATTGTTGGGGTCGAAGAAGGAATGTTCCCAAGCCAGCGCACCATTGAAGAGCCGGACAAAATGGAAGAAGAGCGTCGCCTAGCTTATGTTGGGATCACCCGAGCGATGAAAAAGCTGATCATATGCTACGCTGAATCACGTCGTTTATATGGCCAAGAAAAATTCCATAAGCCATCACGTTTCGTGCGCGAAATACCAGTCGAGTTAGTCGAAGAAATTCGCTTAACCACCAAAATTTCACGACCAACGGTAAATAACCGATTTAGCCAAAGCTCGGATCAATTTAATCAAACCGGTCTTAGCCTGGGTCAACGGGTTAGTCACACCAAGTTTGGCCCAGGGATTATTATCAACTACGAAGGTAGTGGTGCTCAATCGCGAGTTGAAGTAAGCTTTGACGAAGTGGGCACCAAATGGTTGGTCGTCGCATACGCAAGACTCGAACCGCTATAACCAGATAAATAACCAGTGATGATGACGCTAGCCGATGACGTCCCCGTTGCGCATGTGGTTGGCACTGATGCGGTGCCGCCTCAAAAGAGCAATTAACGATGAAGATTGAAATTCTTGACCAGCCAGAACCACAGTTAGCAGATTTTTTACTTCAGAAAATTGTTGAATTTAATTGGCAACATTGGGAAGTTAGTGAACGACTACCTCTGGCGGCACAATTAAAGGATCAACAAGGCAATGTCATTGCTGGTGCTAGTGCTCGAACGTTTGGCGACTGGCTGTTAATCGATACCTTATGGGTATCTGAGCAATTACGTGGCCAAAACATTGGCAGTCAGATATTAGCGCAAATTGAAACCGCGGCAATAGCTCGGGGCTGTAACAAGTGCTTGCTCGATACCCTGAACTTTCAAGCCAGAGGCTTTTATCAAAAACATGGCTATCAAGTTCAATGGACTCAGCAAGGATACCCAAAAACGGGCGCCAAGCACTTTATGGTTAAACAATTATAGATTTTTAGCCAGTAATCTCAGGCGGGGTAAAGCGCACGAATTGTTCCTTAAACAGAAAGCCCTGCACATAATCAACTCCTAATGATTTGGCAAACTCGAAATCTTCAGCGGTTTCTACCCCCTCAAGAATGGTCTTTTTACCCGCGGACTTACTGTAAGCAATCATTGCCTTAACCAGCAGTAAAAAGCCACTCTGCTGGCGATTTGTCACTACAAAACGATCTAACTTCATAAAATCAACACGCTCGAGTACCGTGGTTGAAATCATCGATTGTTCGTTAAAAATATCATCCAATGCGGTCGATATATTGCTGCTAGCCATCAGGTTAATCATTTCAACGCTCATTTTGGCATCGTTAATTTCTGAGTTTTCAATCAGTTCAACCACTAGATCGTTGTTGGTAAATTTCAAGAATAGCTCGATAAAAGGATTTATATCCACGGGTTGACCCGAACTGTCGGGATCGACACAGGCAAAGAATGAGTCTTGATCTAAATTGACAAACAGTTTGCCATGACTAGGTGCATGTTGAAGCTGGAGTTTTTTTTGTGCCAACTCGACTTGAAACAAAGACAACGGATTATGATGTAACGCACTGAATACTAAATCGGGGGCAATTAGCTGATTGTGATTACCATAAAATCGTGACAGGGCTTCATAAGCATAAATGTTTAAATTACTGACCTCGACTATTGGCTGGTATTCGACACCATAGCGTTTATTTTCGATAATGGATAATAACTGTTGCGTTGAAAGTGTCTGCTCGGTTGTTTTCAAAAAGCTAACCTAAATTTAATATTTTATTAATACTAACATCTAATGATTATTATTCTCAACTTAATACTTAATCATTAGATGCATTCCTAAAAGTGAGAATAATAAATGGTGTTATGGTTGCTATATTAATAATCTATTAATTAATTCAAGGATTTGAACTAATTATTTAAAAATTCAAGGAGTGAATATGAAACACTTAAATACTGTTTTTTTCTTAATTGCTATCCCCTTCGCCATGCCAGTCTCTAGCTTTGAATTGGCTGATTATTCGTATATCTGCTTTTCCCATGATGCGGTTTTTTCAAAAAATCTGAAATGATCCAATCGTTAAAATGTGTTAATACTGTTGGCTTAGAGCATTTAGATCAAATTAAATATGCAGATGATGGTACATGGTCAGCGATCCTAAACTCTTACGAAGTCAACATTGAAGTATTTGGTAAAACAGCCGAATTATGTTCCTACCAGTAGTATTGATTCACTTAATTGTTGGGCAGTGTATTATCTTATGCTCAATAATATTTAAAAGTGTCATCTATGCCATTACCTATTTTATATAGCTTTAGACGTTGTCCTTATGCAATGAGAGCTAGAGTTGCCATTACGCTCAGCGGATTAGACGTGGAGATCCGTGAGGTGGTATTAAAAAACAAACCACCAGCATTGCTGTTAGTTTCACCAAAAGCGACCGTGCCAGTGCTGGTGCTATCAAATGGCACTGTGATTGAGCAAAGTACGGAGATCATGGAGTGGGCACTTAAGACCAATAATCAATTGATGCCAATTTCAGTCAGCGAATCAGCGCTGATCTCTCGCAATGACCAGCAATTTAAACCACAACTTGATCGTTACAAATATTTTGAACGTTATCCAGATAGCACTCAGGATGATTACCGCGCCCAAGGTGAGGTGTTTTTAAGCGAACTCGAACAACTGCTGCTCAATAATCATCAATTAACATCAACTAACTACTCGACATTTCTGTTTGGCCATCAAGCTAGTTTTGCTGATATTGCAATATTTCCTTTTATCCGACAATTTGCCCATGTCGACAAGCAGTGGTTCGTCCAAGCTCCCTACCCTAAATTAATAGCCTGGCTTGAGCACCTGTTGACAACCGTTGAGTTTATAACAGCAATGCATAAGTATCCGCAATGGCAAGAGTATGATCCTGTCAGCCATTTTCCCCCAAGGAATAAATGATGATTTGTATTGGCCACCGAGGAGCGCGAGGGGTTTATCCTGAAAACACCATTCAATCAATCGAGTATGCTATTGATTGTGGGGCACCATGGGTCGAAATCGATGTTCGAGCGTACCAAGGGCGACTGCTAGTCATTCACGATGACACCCTGGAACGTACCACCAATGGCACAGGTTATGTTACAGACTATTCACTGCTCGAGTTAAGGGCACTCGATGCTGGCAATGGCCAATCAATTCCATTATTAGAAGAGGTTATCGCTACAGTCAAACAACGCGCCATCATCAACGTTGAATTAAAAGATTCAACCAGTACCGCTTTAGTTCTGAGTATAATTGAGCAGCATATTGCTAAAGGATGGTCATATGATGATTTTTTAGTGTCTAGTTTCTTACATCAGGATCTGCAATGGCTAAAGCATGCCAATCCCAACATTAGAATAGGCGCATTAAGTGCGGGAGTCGGCATTGATGATGCGGGATTTGCCCAGTCCCTTGCTGCGTACTCAATAAATTTGTGTCAAGAATCTCTTAATCAAAAAATTATTGACGACGCACACAATCGTGGGCTAAAAGTATTCGTCTATACCGTTAATGACACGAGAGATTTTATAAAATTGCAGCACATGAAGGTAGATGGCGTATTTACCGACTACCCAGAAAAGCTGTTGAAATGGCTAGCTCGCTAACGCTTGTTACGGTTTTTATAACCGTCAATACTGTATACCACCAGCGCACACCAGATTAAGCCAAAAGTAATTGCTTTTTCAGGTGCAAACACTTCGTCATAGACAAAAACGGCCATTAGTAGCATTAAGCTTGGTCCGATGTATTGAATAAAACCAAGAGTCGATAACGGGATCCTGATGGCCGCGGCAGAAAAAGCTAATAATGGTAATGTGGTCACAATACCCGCGGCCATTAATAACGCAGTTTGATCGAAGCGATTCTCAAACAGCTCAAATGAAGCGACATCGACCAGCACTAAATAGCCTAGTGCCAGTGGTATTAAAAATAAGGTTTCAATAAATAAGCCACTAATGGCATCGACATTAATTTTTTTACGTAACAAGCCATAAAAACCAAATGATATAGCTAAAGCGAGTGATACCCACGGAATAGAGCCAAATGAGATTATTTCAACTAAAACGCCACTAAAAGCAATGCCAACGGCAAGCCATTGCATTTTGCGCAACCGTTCCCCTAAAAATAAGGTCCCGAGTAAGACATTAAATAGTGGGTTAATGTAATAGCCTAGCGAAGCATCGAGCATATGATCATTATTAATCGCCCAAATAAATAATAGCCAGTTACCTGCAATTAATAATGAGGTAATTAACAACAAGGGGAGTTTTAGCACTTGCTTAAACACGTGCTGAACTTTATGCCAACTACTACTGACAAAGATGATCAAACAAACAAATGCAAATGACCAAACAATTCGGTGGACTAGAATTTCGGTGGGAGCAACATGCTGGATCAATTTGAAATATGCAGGGGCAATACCCCACAAGACATAAGCACAAACAGCAAACAGCACGCCTTGCTTATAAGTTTTATCTAACGACATTTATTGGTAATCATTTAAATAACAGAGACAGCATGTTAACTGATAGCAAAAAAAAATGCGCTCAAAAGAGCGCATAAAAAAGCAAATAATCTACAGGAAAAACGAGAGATG
>JABSRS010000070.1 GCA_013214885.1 Gammaproteobacteria bacterium | reverse complement strand
GTCACCAAAATAAAGTTCAGCCAATAAAGTTACCGCCGAATAATCTTTACTTGATGGATCGAACTTAGGCCCATGGTAACCCGTCACAATGTAATTATTTGGCTGGTCCTTATTTTCCATGTGGAAGTACTTACTAGCCGTTTGAGCGGGCTCTGGCTTAATATCAGCGGTAAAGTCACCCTTTTTCCATTCACCCCAATACTTTTCAACCAAGGCAATGGTTTTATGGGGATCAATGTCACCAACAATCACTAAGCTAGTGTTTTGCGGCCCGTACCAACGTTTAAAGAAGGTTTTACCGTAAGCAACTTGCTCCGGCATATTTTCAATATCAGCAAAAAATCCCATCGTGGTGTGTTTGTAAGTATGCACCGTATAGGCAGGGTTTCGCAGTGTTTCGCAGCGTTTCTAATAACTGACCGATCGGGTTTGAGGCATTTTTCAAGTACTCGCCTTTAACCGTTAACGCTTCAGTTTTAAATTGGGCGTCGGTATACACTAAGTTAGCAAATCGGTCTGCTTCAAGCTTGATCATCGTTTCAAGATGTTCATTGGAGAATACACTGTGATAATTGGTGTAATCATTGGTGGTAAAGGCGCGATTATCAACCCCAGCATTTTTTAAGATGCTGTCATATTTTTCTTGTGGCGTGTTTTTGGTGCCTTTAAACATCATATGTTCAAAGAAATGCGCAAAACCAGTTTTGCCTGGTTCAACTTCATTACGCGAGCCAGTAGAAACTGGAATTTGCATCGAGACCACATTTGGATAATCGGTTTTAAGCGCGACGATGGTTAACCCATTAGGTAGCGTCTTTGATACGTATGGGGCACTAAAAATATCTGATGAACTGTTAGCTGTGCTACTGCTAGTAGTAGCTTGAGATTTTTCACTCGGTGCTTGCAGGGTGTTACAACCACTTAATGCTGCAACAACAAGACTTAAACTTAATGCAATTGGGGTCAGTTTAAACATGACTCTTCCTTTAGTTATTTGTTTTATATCCAAGGCGATTATGCCCTTTCAACATAAAATCGCAAACAAACACCAATAAAGGTCAAAAATATATTATTTATTGGCCGTCAACTTCTCGTGGCACTGGTATCAAGCGGCTAATTATCCTATAGTCACGCAATCGTTTTATTGAGATTTAGTCATGTTCAAAGACAATGCGTTGCTGGCGCAATTAAAACAAAATATTCAACAAGATTTACCCAAAGTCGAAGGCAAAATTAAAGCCACCGACAAAAGTTACGGTTTTTTAGAAACTGAAAAAGGTAAAAGCCACTTTATCGCGCCACCATTAATGAAAAAAGTAATGCATGGCGATATTGTTAGTGCCGTACTGCGCACCGACAAAGGAAAAACCCAAGCTGAGCCCGAGGCATTAGTGACTCAAGCGGTTAATCAATTTATTGGTCGGGTCGTTCAAAAGAACAATAAACTCTATGTTCAAGTCGATGGCATGCCACAGATTAAGCCGATTAAAGCCAAAGGCATTAGCGGTCAACAATTGGTTGATAACGATTGGGTATTGGCCACGCTAACCTGTCACCCGCTGAGTGAAGGCCAAGCTGACAATAGCAATTTCCAGGCTCAAATAGACCAGCTGATTGCCAGTGCTCAGGACTCTTATGCACCATGGGCCGTCACGTTGGCTAAATATAATCTGGCAGGTGCTAACTTACCAACCGCGGCTCCTCAAGATCTTGAGCAATGGCCAATCAACGATCAATGGATCGAGCGCGTCGATTTGACCAGCGAGCTATTTTTCACTATCGATGGTGAAAAAACTCAAGATATGGATGATGCGATTAATATTAGCCAGCTCGATAACGGCAATTGGCAATTAATCATCGCAATTGCCGATCCTAGTGCTTATATCGCACAGGGCAGCGAGCATGACAGCACAGCCAAAGAGCGTGGCTATACTCATTACTTACCCGGTCGCAACATCACTATGCTGCCAGAGAGCATTAGTCATGACATTTGTTCATTGCGCGCTGGCGAAAAACGCCCAGTAATGCTGTGTAAAATGCAAATCAACGCTAAGGGTGGCCTTACCGATCAGGTCGAGTTTAATGCCGGTTGGATTAAATCATCTTATCGCTTAAATTACGCTCAAGTCAGTGGATTTATCGCGCAACAAACCGACTGTTGGCAACCAGAAAGCCAACTGGCTGACGCATTAATTGTGCTATCAGAAATGGCGTTTGCCCGTGGTATTTGGCGCGCCAACCATACCCAAGTGTTTGACGATCGCACTGATTACCGCTTTGAAATAGGCGAAGATAACCAAGTAACCAACATTCGGGTTGAACATCATTCAATAGCCAATCAAATGGTTGAAGAATCAATGTTATTGGCCAATTTCTGTGGCGCTAAATTACTGAGTGATAATTTAAACAACGGTATTTTTAACACCCACCCAGGGATCGACCCTGATAAAGTGGCCAAAGCTTCAGTGTTGCTAAAAGAGCATGGTTACATCTACAGCAAAGAGCATTTGCTCACCGTGGTTGGTTACTGTCAGTTGCAACGTGAAATGACCAGTCGTAACGATGGCAAGCTTAGTGGACGAATGCGTAAATTCCAAAACTATGGCACCATTTCAGAGCAACCTTTACCCCATTTTGGTTTAGGCACTGAGCAATACGCCACTTGGACTTCACCGATTCGAAAATACGGCGATTTACTTAATCACCGTCTGATCAAAGCGATCATTAGTAAAGATTACCAAGCAGAGCCTGTTAACCAAGCACATGCCTTGTTATTAAAAGAGCAACGCGACAACCAACGCTTAGTTGAACGTGACATTGGTAACTGGTTATATGTTGATTATTTGGCCAGTAAAGTAGAATCAAAGCAGCAATTTTCGGCCAAAATTTTCAACATTAATCGTGCGGGCTTTATGGCAAAACTGATTGAGAATGGCGCGGTGGTTTTTGTACCACTGGGTAATTTACATCCCGATCGTAAAAGCTGTAAATGTGACACTGAGGCTGGCCAAATCATCATTGATGGTGAAGTACGTTTTTGCTTAAATCAACGAGTAGAATTAGTAATAAGCCAAGCCAATGTCGAAAAACGTAGCCTAATCGCGAGCCCTGCTCCAACGATTTAAACGTTTAATATAATTGACTATGTTCACTTCAACTGTTGCTAGCTTCATAATTAAATGAAAGTGTTGGTATTTGATAAAGCAAGCTTGAGTTGCATGGATGCAACTCCAGAGCCCCGCAATGTGATAAAACAGCTAAAAGCACAAATTGAAGAGCAGCAACAAAAGCTTAAACAATTAGAGCAACAAACTAATTTAAGCAGTGATGCCAAAGACAAAACCAGAGAGCTATATCAACAGCAATTGGTTTCACTACAGCTAGAGTTAGCATCGACCACGAAAGCATTGGGACAAGCGATTAAAGATGAGGGAATTGAAGATCCCGCGGTCTTAATCGCTGCATTGATCAGTTAGGTATTATTTATTCACCGATAGGCAATACGGTGCGACCAAACTGTTCATTAATCACTTCAGCCATTGCTAAATAAATAGCACTTAGACCACAGATAATCCCTTCAAAACCAGCAATTGTGCCAATTAATTCAGAACCACTAAAATGGTGAGTCGCCAGTAGTGCAAACAATAGAGTTAGGCTGGCAAAGACAAATTTTAACACAAAATTACTTTTTAAGGTCCCAACAAACATAAAGGCGGTGAAAATGCCCCACATCGTTAAGTAGCAGCCCATTTCTAATGAACTTGGCGCAGTGGCAAGGCCCATCTTTGGTAGCACTATTAACACCACCAAGCTGATCCAGAAGAACCCATAAGAGGTGAAAGCCGTTAGGCCAAAAGTATTGCCTTTTTTGAATTCCAAAATGCCTGCAATAACCTGAGCTATTCCGCCATAACATAATCCCATGGCTAAAATCATTGCCCCAAGGGTAAAAAATCCGGCATTGTGGATGTTCAGTAATACGGTGGTCATTCCAAATCCCATTAAGCCAAGCGGCCCTGGATTTGCTAATTTTAATGCTTGCGACACGAACGTTATTCCTTTGTATTTTTCAAATAGAAAATGAGCGCGCAAGATAGCATCGCTCATTAAAATGTAAACAATTTAAGTGTCAATATTAGAGCTATATCTAGCTATTTCACTAAATCGACAGCTCAATTGACTACGGTCAATTAATCAACCTTCGACTTAGAAATAGTAACCGATGTTGATGTTAAAACGGCTGTTGTAATGGTCATTGTCTTCATTTAAAAAACCACCGACAAAAGGTTGGTTTTTACCCGTCGCCAAATCGATTTGCGCATAAACTCCACCAGCGGTTACGGCAACACCAAGCACATTCATGATGCTGTCTTGTTGAAAATCGCCAGCCTTGTCAGTCATTAAGTTCACATCGTTGTAAAACTTAAGATGGCTAACGGGACCAATAGCAACAGGCATCGAGTAAGAAACATTGAAGCTGTAAAGTTTCGCCGCCGCTGGAATGGTTTCTAGCGATTCAAATGAAGCAACTTTAACAAAATCGCCACCAGCGTCTAAGTTATACTGATAATCGGTGTATTGAAGCATCACTTCAATATTGTCGAACTGGCTTCTGATATGAACCGCGTAAGCATTATGGTCACCTAATGAACCTGTTTCGCCCTCTAACCCGCTGTGTTGCAATGAAACACCCACTTCGGTATTAGCGAAGTTATACGCGTAACGACCATTTAAGGTATTGAGTTCAGCCATTGGCGTGCCATCACCAGTCGCAACAACATCGTATGAGTAACGTGCATAAGGGTTATTGCCTGGCATTGCACCATTAACACCGCCTTTTTCATCATTTTTGAAAAAAGCTAACCGCAAATCATGCTGTTCGAACTGACCAATAAACGCGATACCAGTATCAAAATCATCTTCTAAACCCACTGGGTAGCCAGTACTTAAAAAGAAGCTGTTTGAGGCATAGTCAAGTTGACCAAATGGCACCTGGGTGATCCCAAGCTGAATATTCCAAGTATCGGTTAACTGATAACCAATGTAGGCGTGATGAACAACATCCATGTACTGATACCAGCGATATTGTGCTGATACAGTTACATCGCCAATACTGCCATTGACATCAAGGCGAAATAAATCAAAGTCAAAGTCACCACCACGGTTACGGTCATTTTGATCCCAATCCCGATAACTATATTGAAAACGTACAGCACCGCCAATATGAATATTGTCTGGTGATACTGGTTCAGCATTTACCTGCTGTTTAAGCTCAGTAAGCTGTTGTTCTAATATCGCAATCCGTTGCTCAGTTGAATCGACAGTCGTTGCCAATAATGGCGCCGAGCAGCCTAGTAATAGGCCAAGTACAGGAGTTGAGTATTTCATTTGAATCCTAATTAGATATAAATTTTACGGGTTTAACATTAATTTTGGGCGCAAAAATCCAGTCATGAGCGAACTCATGACTGCAATTTTTACTAATATTTATTTCGGGTGGGAATTAACCCTGGGCGAGATTTTTTTCGACGCGCTCGATCAGATCAGCGATCTTACTCGATGGTGGTTTAGTCATTAAGCTAACAACTACGATGGCAATAGAGGCCAAAGCGAACCCTGGGACAATTTCGAATAGCTCGAAAATCCCGCCAGATAGCTCTTTCCAAATAACCACGGTAATACCACCAACTAGAATACCAGCCAGTGCGCCATTACGATTCATCCGTTTCCAGTACAGCGCGAAGATCAGCGCAGGACCAAATGCAGCACCAAAGCCAGCCCAGGCATATGACACCAGACCAAGTACTGAACTTTCTGGATTAAACGCCAGGACCAAGGCAATCAGTGACAGACCAACAACACCTAAGCGACCAACCATCACAATTTCACTTTGCGAAGCATCAGGGCGAATTAATTGCTTGTAGAAATCTTCTGCCAGCGCCGATGATGACACCAATAATTGTGAATCAGCAGTGCTCATTACCGCAGCCAAGATTGCCGCTAATAATATGCCCGCAACAATTGGGTGGAACACCGCGTTAACCAACAGCATAAAGATAGTTTCACTATCAGCAAGTTCACCGCCAAGATGGGTATCAACATAGATCATCCCAACTAAACCAACTAACAAGGCACCAGCCATTGAAATAGTGGTCCACGTTACGGCAATGTGACGGGCAACGGTTAAGTCTTTATTGCTACGAGATGCATTAAAGCGCGCTAAAATATGTGGCTGACCAAAGTAACCAAGTCCCCAAGCAACTAATGAAATAATCGCGATGGCTGACATTGATTCACCGCTGGCATTGGTAAACATATCGAGTAATTGTGGATTCTTCGCAGCGATTGAATTCGATAGATCAGAAAAACTGCCTTCCATCGATACTAACGGTACAGCAACCAACGCTGCAGCCATTAATAAACCTTGGACCAAGTCGGTCCACGATACCGCTAAGAAACCACCAAACAAGGTATAAGAAACCACACATAGCGTGCCAATAATGACTGCAACTTGATAATCGAGTCCAAATACCGTTTCAAATAACTTGCCACCCGCCACTAAACCAGAGCTGGTATAGAACAGGAAAAACATTAAGATGAAAAATGCTGAGATAGTTTGGAGTAATTTAGATTGATCATCAAAACGACGGGCAAAGAACTCAGGTAGTGTTAATGCATTGTCAGCTTCAATACTAAATGTTCGTAAGCGCTTAGCACAAACAATCCAGTTGGCCCATGTGCCAAGTAGCAAGCCACCAGCTAGCCACAATGAGGTGGCACCAGAGGTAAAGGCAAAGCCAGGTAAGCCAAGGAGTAACCAGCCGCTCATGTCAGAAGCACCAGCCGAAATAGCGGTTGGCCAAGGACCTAGGGTACGACCCCCTAAAAAGTAATCGGTAGAATCTTTAGTACGTTTGTAGGCATATAATCCAATTGCCATCATTAAAATCAGATACGCGATAAACGTTCCGGTTATCGCCAGATTATTTTCAATCATATTATTATTCTCTTTATTTTAGTATTTGGCACATTAAAAACAATCATATCATTAGAGTTGGTTTTACTGATTGTTTTATCATCAGTTGCATTTTTGGATGATTCAAAATATGTAACCTGATGTTTCGAGCTTTCAGGCGAAACATTCTATATCTGTTCTGACAGAATGTACGCGCAGCAATGACGCCAAAATTAGAGTATAACTCCAAATTAAACGCTAAAACTAGCACATCAAACTACAAAACCACTATTTGTACAAAATTTAATGGATCTAAATTTTAACAAGAGAATAACAGGTGGCTATTTCCACTTAAGCCAGTTTTGCTATTATCAAGGTGGAAATCCTAGCAGCTGATCAAAAAATATCAACATTAATGAGGCCATTTATGACAACCCAAGGATATATTGCTTACCGCAGTGATTATAAATATCAACTGGCCGAACGTTATGAGCTAATGATTGCGATTATTCCAAAACATCACATTATAACGCCGTATATCGAACTAGACCGCCAAGGGCTATTAACGGTCAATGCGGGTTATGCGTGGGATGGTCCATCGGGACCCGTTAAGGATACACCACACAATATGCGAGCATCACTGGTTCATGATGCACTTTATCAGTTAATGCGCCATCAAGAGTTAGTCGCTCGAACTCACCGTAAAACGGCAGATCAGTTGTTCAAGGATATTTGCAAGCAAGATGGCGTATCTTCGTTTTGGGCGTCAATCTATTACAAAGGATTGCGTAAATTTGGTAAACCTTATGCGAGCCCACAACAAAAAAAAATCGTGTTGCAAGCTCCCAAACAAGATTAACTTGTTGGCGTGACCATATGGACATCGCGTTGTGGGTAAGGAATTTTAATATTGGCTTGATCGAGGGCCAAATAAATAGCGCGATAGGCATCAAACTTAGCTTGATGAATTTTTGCTGTTGGCGCCCACATTCTAACCTCAAGATTAATCGCGCTATCGCCAAACTCATTAATACCAATTTGTACCGGTCTGGCTGTGCTAACGATAGCTAACTGGCTAAATACTTGTTCGAGTAACGTCACGACCTCCAGCGGGTTATGATCGTAAGAAATGCCGACGCTAAGCTCTAACAATGAGTCATGTTTTGAATTGTGTAGTACTTCGCCAACAATATGCTTATTGGGGATCATAATCTCAACATCATCTTGGTCAATCAAGATGGTGTAAGCCAGTAGCACCTCTTTGACTATTCCTGTTACTCCTTGCACTTTAATGGTATCGCCCACCACAAATGGTCGAATAATAATGATGTTAAAACCAGCGGCGTAATTAGCCAATAGGCCTTGCAAGGCTAAGCCAACACCTAATGACACGGCGCCAATTGCTGCAATAAACGGCGTGACGCTGATGCCTAACTTGCCCAGCGCGACAATAGTTATCATCACCACGATTAACATTTTAGAGGTATTAGCTAAAAAACGACTTAAGGTGACATCGAGCTGGTTGGTCTCGCATATACGTAACACGACATTGGATATCTTTCCAGCGATCACATAACCAATACAAAAAATGATTAATGCACCAACTAACTGAAAACTATAATTAGAAAAAAAATCGATAATCAGATCATAGAACTTAGTCATTTGATCAAGTTCATCCTTTAACAGCGTTACCGCTGATAGTGGATCTGGGGTTTGTGTTTGCTCTGTCACGCTAACTCCATTTTGTTGTGGTGAATCCTCGAGGCGAAATTATAAAGTTAACAGCCATATTGTACAACCAACTTGAATATACGGAAAAACATATATACACTATTTCATATATTAAGAGTCCAGTGAGTAGATGATGAATCCTATTACTTTTTATAAAGCGTTGAGTGATGAAACTCGGCTGCAAAGCATTTTGTTATTGTGCCACCAGCAGGAACTTTGTGTCTGTGAACTGATGGTAGCTCTCGATCTAAGTCAGCCTAAAATTTCACGCCATCTGGCACAATTAAAGCAAGCGGGACTGGTCACGGATCGCCGCCAAGGCCAATGGATATTTTATCGACTCAATAGCCAATTAAAAGATTGGGCACTAACCGGCATTAATCAAACCCTCAGCCAAAACACTGACTACGTTGCACAGAGCTTATCTCGGCTCAATGGCATGGGCTCTCGCCCTAGCCGCAACCAAGCTTGCTGTGCTTAAGCTGTGGTTATTCTGATATTAGTTTCACTAAAGAGTAGTAAATTATGAAAATTAAAATTGGCATCAATGGTTTTGGTCGCATGGGTCGTTTGGCAATGCGCGTTGCTTTTGATCACCCCGATGTCGACATCATTCAAATTAACGATCCCGCGGGTGACGTGGCGACTCTAGCGCATCTATTAAACTTTGACTCGATTCATGGCCGCTGGCACCACGAAGCCACTCATGCTGAAAGTAATATGCTGATCGAGCATCACCACATAAAAGTTACTCATCACACCGATATTGCGGCCACCGATTGGTCAAACTGCGATGTCGTGCTTGAGGGCTCAGGGAAAATGAAAACCAAGGCCTTATTACAGGCTTATCTTGATCAAGGCGTTAAGCGAGTTGTCGTTACAGCACCAGTAAAAGAAGCTGGGGTATTAAATATTGTCATGGGGATCAATCAGCACCTTTATAATAAAGACCAACACCCAATAGTCACCGCGGCATCTTGTACTACCAACTGTTTAGCGCCCGTGGTTAAAGTGCTTCACGATAGTATTGGGATTAAGCATGGGTCGATGACCACGATTCATAATATTACCAACACCCAAACGATTTTAGATGCGCCGCATAAAGATTTACGCCGTGCACGCGCCTGCGGCATGAGCTTAATTCCTACTACGACGGGCTCGGCAACCGCTATCACTAACATTTTCCCCGAGCTAGCCGGTAAATTAAATGGCCACGCTATTCGCGTCCCTTTAGCGAACGCTTCGTTAACCGACTGCGTATTTGAAATGCTGCGCGACACCAGTGTCGAAGAAGTAAACCAATTACTCAAGCAAGCAAGTGAAAACGAACTTGATGGTATTTTAGGGTTCGAAGAGCGCCCACTGGTATCAATTGATTATCGCACCGATCCCCGCTCATCAATTATCGATGCGCCATCAACCATGGTGGTTAACAACACCCAAGTGAAGCTCTATGTGTGGTATGACAATGAATGGGGTTATGCCAACCGCGCTGCCGAATTGGCCATTTTAGTTGGACAAATGGATCAGGTTTGATGTTTAACTCGCCATTAAAGCAATACTTGTTAGTCACTGGTAACTATTGGACTTTTACCGTCACCGATGGCGCGCTAAGAATGCTAGTGGTATTGCACTTTCATCAGCTGGGTTACAGTCCACTCGCGATCGCTAGCTTGTTTTTGTTTTATGAGTTTTTTGGCGTGGTCACTAATTTGTGTGGTGGCTACCTTGGCGCGCGGATCGGCCTTAATCGTACCATGAATATTGGACTCGGCTTACAAGTAGCCGCATTGGCGATGTTATTAGTGCCCTCCGATACCCTAAGTGTCGCTTGGGTAATGTTAGCGCAAGCGATCAGTGGCATTGCCAAAGATCTCAATAAAATGAGCGCTAAAAGTGCAATAAAAACCTTAGTGCCACCCGATGCTCAGAGCAAACTGTTTCGCTGGGTTGCGCTGTTAACTGGTTCTAAGAATGCGCTTAAAGGCGTTGGTTTTTTTATTGGCTCACTGCTGCTGACACTTTGGGGCTTTCACAGCGCAATTTTATCCTTAGTCGCTGTGCTCACCATGGTGTGGCTGTTTAGTCTGTGTTGTTTAACTCAAGAACTGGGTAAGGCAAAAAACAAACCCAAGTTTAGCCAAATATTTTCCAAGAGCCGAGCCATTAATCAACTTTCTGCAGCACGATTATTCTTATTTGGCGCGCGCGATGTCTGGTTTGTTATTGCACTACCAGTGTATTTAACCCAGCAATTGCAGTGGGATCATTACCAAGTTGGTTCATTTTTGGCTTTATGGATCA
The DNA here is from genome assembly GCA_013214885.1 of Gammaproteobacteria bacterium. Taxonomy (GTDB): domain Bacteria; phylum Pseudomonadota; class Gammaproteobacteria; order Enterobacterales; family Psychrobiaceae; genus Psychrobium. Next base: position 611 of record JABSRS010000070.1, on the reverse strand, counting down.
TTGGCTATGGCGTGGTGCAAACATTGGCCCCAATGATTATTGCCACCAAGCAAGTTCCCGATGGTAAATCAGCATTTACTTGGGCATTAGCCCTAGTGAGCGTACCAGTCTTTATTGCATTGGCCTTGTATTATCAATTACCCAATGACCTATCATTAATTATTGGCTTACTTATTTTTGGCGCCTTATTTGCAATTAACTCATCGCTGCATAGCTTTTTAATTGTTGATTATGCCGATCGGGACGCGGTATCGCTCGACATTGGGTTTTACTACATGGCGAATGCATCAGGTCGACTAATCGGGACTTTATTATCAGGTTTAGTATTTGAAAAATTTGGTCTTATTGCTTGTTTATTGATTTCGAGCCTGTTTATACTTATCGCAGCATTGATTTCACGCGATCTACCCAGACATAATAACCAGATTAAAACAAAGGTTACTTAACAGGAACTGACCATGACAAATTTGACCAACACGCTCAACGCCATCGATGAACTGCACCGTGGCGATCCAAAAAAAGTAACCGTTGATGGTGCTCAAATTGCCAATGAGTTACTTTACGCCCAGCAAATGACTACTTGGCTTAATAAGCTAACCAACAGCCCAAGT
>JABSRS010000069.1:6387-11610 GCA_013214885.1 Gammaproteobacteria bacterium | reverse complement strand
CCGTTATTTCGCCGTGGAATTATCCATTGGCTATGGCAACCAACTTGATTATTCCGTCGTTGGTGGCGGGTAATGTGGTGATCTTTAAACCGTCAGAAGAAACACCGTTAGTGGCCGATGCGATGGTGGCGGCGTTAAATAAATACTTGCCGCAAGGTATATTGCAAATAGTCCATGGCGGTAAAGATTTAGGTCAAAAACTGGTTGAGTCCGAGGTTAATCTTATTGCCTTTACGGGTTCAATGGTCGCGGGTCGGGATATCATGAAGCGCGCGTCGTCGGGTCTCAAACGATTAATTATGGAGCTGGGTGGCAATGATCCAATGATTGTGATGGCAAACGCCAATATCGACGCTGCGGCTGGCTTTGCCGTTGCTTGCAGTTTTGAAAATGCGGGACAAATGTGTATCGCGACCGAAAGAGTTTATGTTGACGAAATAATAGCAGACGCCTTTGAGTCCCGAGTCACCGAATTGGCAAGCCAATACAAAGTCGGGCCATGGGATGAGCCTAACGTTAATATAGGTCCGTTAGTCAACGCCGCTCAATTTAACCGGGTTAAATCCCATATTGAGGATGCCGTGGCTAAAGGGGCAACCGTGTTATTGGGCGGGGCAGCGCAACAATCGCCTTATATCACCCCGACAGTTGTTACAGGTATCACGCCTGACATGTTGCTGGAACAACAAGAAACTTTTGGCCCTGTTGTTGCTATTGCGCGATATCAAAATATCAATCAAGCGATTAGCAGAGCGAATGACTCTGAGTATGGTTTAGGCGCGGTAGTTTTTGGTGCTAAAGGTGCCGTGGCAGTAGCAGAACAATTGGAAGCTGGTATGGTCGCGATTAACCAAGGTGTCGGCGGGGGCGCAAATACCCCTTGGGTCGGTGCCAAACAAAGTGGATTTGGCTATCGTGGTTCGGTGGAGGGTCATCGACAATTCGCCCAAGTTAGAGTGTTAAGCAAATGAATCAATTAAAGCAAGGCAATAATAGTGCCGCACCATTTTATGTGGTTGCCTATGAGCCAGGTGCTGAAAACCCCAGCTTGCCGACTTGGGCGCCGAGTGTAACCAATCCAATGGCGTTGGCGGCGCAGACTAGCTCGCCAGTGACTCGACAAGATATTCCAGAGATCCCAGGGGCTTTTCAGCTGCTTAATGTTTTTTCTGCCGCCGAATGTCAACGGATGATCGAGGTCAGTGAAGCATTGGGGTACTTACCCGATGCGCCCGTGTCGTTACCACGAACGGTGCGTCATAACGACAATGTGACGATGATTGTTGACGAGCAAACTGATGCGATAATGTGGCAACGAGTGGCATCCCTATTTTCGTTAGGAGAAGATCATTTTAATGGCCTTAAACCATTAGGACTGAACGCTCGTTTTCGTTTTTATAAATATAAAATGGGTGATTTTTTCAAACCACATACCGATGGTTCATGGCCTGGTAGCCGAGTTATCAATGGTCAACTCGTGACACAAGCATTTGACGATCGCTGGAGTAATTTATTTGTCTGATAATTTTGAGGGCGGATCAACCCAGTTTTGGGTTGATAAAGACAATCCTAAACTGCCAGCCAGATCAATCAACGATGCCAACTTAGTCAATATACGAACACCTGCTGGTGGGGTCTTAGTTTTCCCCCATGGTCATCACCCGTTGCATTGTTTACATAGCTCGGAGCCAATTGAGCAGGGCACCAAATACATTATCAGAACCGATGTGTTGTTTGAAATATAAAGCCAGCCCAATCAGCAGCAATTAAGTTGGCCATCAACCGTCCTGCTCTAAACATTGCTGCTGCAACCAGCGAGCTAATTTCACCATATCTGTTTGCTTGGCTCGCGTTTCTTTATACACAAAATAAAATTTATCACCGGTCAGTAGCTCATGCATTGGCAGCCGAACCAAGTTTTGCTGCTGATCTTGGGCGTTGATAATGTAATTATCGATCAAGGCAATTCCTAAGTCATATCGCGCAGCTTCTGCGGCCAGTAATACATGGCTAAAGTGACTAATTCTAACGTTGTCAGGTAACTCGAAACCACCGTGTTGACACCACCGCAGCCAGTCATCCCCAAGATTGGAATATTCCACCGATAGCAAAGGGTGTTGCCACAGGGCATCTGGTAGAGGCTGATCTCGGATCTGCTGCCATAGTTTTTGGCCACATACTAGATAGAGTTTTTCACTGTAAAGATACTGGCTAACGAAATTTCGTTTCGGTGGGTTCACCGTAATAAAGCAGTCAGCAACTTGATCATTACAATCAGGATCATCAGCCACCATATTCAAGACTAATTCAATTTCTGGATACTGTTTCCGAAAGTCTTCTAAACGTGGGATTAACCATTTCACCGCTAAGGAACTATAGAGTGCTAAACGGATACTGCCAGATTTACCATGACGGATCATGTGGCTAGCATTGGCAATATTGACTAATGAATTACTGATTTCTTCAAAGTAGCGTTGACCGACCTCTGTTAATGAAAAGGAGCGGCCATGACGACTAAACATACATTCGCCTAAGTATTCTTCAAGTAACTTCACCTGGTGACTGACCGCACTTTGGGTCACATTGAGCGAGTCTGCTGCTTTAGAAAAACTGTTAAATCGAGCAACCGCTTCAAAACATTGTAAGGCACGCAAAGGAGGTAATTTCATTATTAGCTGAGCTCATGGAAATGAAGTTTTAATCATTATACATCATCTTAAAGTTGGAATATTCTGCTGTCATAAATTTTGTTTAACATCGATTGAAGTAGGAGCCATACCATGGCAAAAATATCCGTTGGATTAGCAATGACTTTGCTGGTTATTGGTAATGTTATCGCAGTTTTCTCTGACGCTTTAATTAAAACCTTACCCGATGATGGCGCGGTCTATCAGTTTGTGTTTTTTCGTCAATTAACCGCGGTGCTCATTTTATTACCATTTTGCTTAGCCACACAAAAGCAGCAGTTGTTAGTCGATCTTAAATGGCATTTTATTCGCGGCCATATCTGGTTGCTTGGGGCGGTTTTTATGGTGTTTGCACTTAACACTTTAGATCTCGCGACGGCTAATGCGATTTTTTATGCGGCGCCGCTGTTGATTTTGCCACTAGCAATGATTTTGTTTAAAGAAAAGTTAAGTCGCCAGACAATAGCTGTCGCCATCTTGGGGTTTATAGGGGTATTGATCGTAGTGCAACCGACTCAAATCAGTTGGGGCGCAATTGCCGCGTTAGTTGTGGCATTAACATTGGCGTTAAACAATGTGTTAGTGGGGAAATTACCCAAGCGTCATAATGTGGTTCAAACGCTATTATTGACTAACATCCTCGGTATTCCTGCCGCTTTCGGACTGGCGTTATGGGAAGGTCAACCGATTAATTGGGAAGCGATGCTAATAGCGACTGGATCGACAGCCTTTATTTTAGTTTATGCTGGGATCTGTATTTTTGTCTACCGCGCCATAGAAAGTAGTAAAGTCGCCAGTGCCGAATACAGTGGCTTACTCGCTGCGGTGGGAGTCGGCATATTATGGTTTAATGAAATACCCGATCTAACAATGGTTATCGGCACTGCATTTATTGTTATCCCGTTGGCGTTGTTAGCTAGGTTCGAATCAAAACAACGACGATTAGCGACTGCTTGACCTTTTAATTGAAGTTGTAAATAATCAAATGACTTATTTGGACAATAATAAAAGAAGAGCAATAAGATGAATAAATTTGAATACAAGATGATCGACACCAGAGATGTCCCAACCGAAGGTATTTTTAGTAGTCGTAAAAAAGAAGATGTCGAAAAATATCTCAATGACTTAGGCGCAGCAGGTTGGGAACTGGTCAATGTTGATTATCGTGAACTTGAGGGTGGTTCAGAATTTGGCGGCATCATGAAACGACAAATTAACTAATTGTAGCTTTTTGCGGAAACTATCGTTACTCTTGGCTGCTTTAATTTATGCAAACTTATTTTTCCTGCCAGACACCCTTGGCTAACTCATTTAGTCCTTGAAATACTTTTCTTCTAATTTCGCTCTATTTCATCAGGTATTTTATTACCAATCTATTTGATATTCTCAATATAATTGCGGCCAATGCAAATGACTTTGCTAGCGAATACGTGCTCATTATTTAGCATGACTGTGTTCACAAGCGCTCCAGAAACTATTGTTTAAAGCACCGCTCAAGTGGCTATAGATTGAGCAGGTATTCCATCAATGAATTAGATATTAAAGAAAGTTTTTGCGTTGTGGCCTAAAATTTTAGCCTTAGCAGCATCAGATAAGGTGCTATGCTCACGCACCAGTGTTCCAACACGTTGTTCGCCTAAAGGAAATGGTGAATCAGACCCCAGCATTACTCGGTCTTCCCCCATAATATCGGTGAGTAATTGTAATGAGCCTTCGCTAAATACTGCCGAGTCAACATAAAAACGGTCACTATAAGATGATGGTAAATTAGGACAGTCCTCACGAACAATATCTCGATGCCGCCAAGCATTATCGACTCGGCCAATTTGAAACGCATAACTGCCGCCACCATGAGCAAAACAAATTTTAAGATCTTTAGATATCCGCTCAAAGGCTCCAGACATAATCAATGATAATATGGATAGTTGTGTTTCAGCAGGCATTGCAACCAACCATTGCAGCATATACTTAGGCATTCGATCTCCACCTAGCATGTCCCACGGATGAACCAACACAGGTATGTCTTCACTGGCGCAATGTTGTAAGAAAGTCACTACTCCCTCATCATCAAGATTTTTAAGGCCGACATGATTGCCAATTTGAACTCCTACATGCCCATTAGCTTTTGCTCTAGACACTTCTTTGCAAGACAGATCTATGTCTTGCAATGGCACCTGTGCCAATGCCTTTAAGCGGTTATTATCGTGGGAGCAGATCTCTAATGCTAAATCGTTAAATATGGTTGCACATTCTGCGGCCTGTTGAGCAGGGCGAGCATACGAGAATAAAACGGGCGTTGCACACATTATTTGTACATCGATACTGTCGCGATCCATCTCTTCAATTCTAACTTGTGGGTTCCAACAAGCTTCGTAAACAGGGCGGAAATCTTTATCACCCACCATGATCATTCCTTTACCAGGGCCGGTATGTCTCATCCAAGGCCAATCTGGCGTACCAAAACGTTTAGCCAAATCAGGCCATTTTTTTGGTAAAAAATGCGTGTGCATATCAACTACTGCCATTTTCTCACCTT
>JABSRS010000069.1:0-6377 GCA_013214885.1 Gammaproteobacteria bacterium | reverse complement strand
GTATTAAGCAGGATGAACTGCCTGACAATTTGGACACGTGCGTAATGCGGTGTCTTCCCTGAATGCTTTAAATACTGGTGCGGGGTCTTTTGAAATATCTTTTAAAATCATCTCTGCTCGATGAACCAAGGTATTACAATCTTGGCAATACCATTCAAAAGCATCTTTTTCACCAGTGGGACGTTTTGGTTCTATCACCAAGCATATACTTCCCTCTTCTGGGCGCTGCGGAGAGTGACGCACATGAGCAGGGAGCAAAAAGATATCTCCCTCTTTTAAATGAACTTCTTGAGGTCCTTCTTGAGTCATCACTCGTAAAAAGGCGTTGCCTTTCATTTGGTAGAAAAACTCTTCTACAGGATCGTCGTGATAGTCATAACGTTGGTTAGGTCCACCAACAACCGTTACCATGAGATCTGCATCTTCCCAAATCAGTGCATTATTCACTGGGGGTTTTAATAAATGCTCATGCTCATCTAACCAACGTTGAAAATTTAATGTGGCAAATTCACTTACGTTTTTAATTAATTGTGTACTCATTATTTACTCCAGAGACTGACTCAATCAGAGAGATAACTTAAGCCAGAGGCTTATAAGCAATCGCTTTTATCTCAATTAACAAATGTGGATGTGGTAATTGATGAACCGCAACGGTGGTACGCGAAGGTCCAGTCTCATCAAAGAACTCACTGTAAACTTTGTTATACCCACCAAAGTCATTCATGTTTACTAAGTAACTGCTTAACTCAACTAAGTCAGATAAATCACAACCAGCAACTTGTAAAATATCTTTGATATTTTCAATCACCGCGCGCGTTTGACCTTCAATTGATAGGTTAGTAGCACCTATTGTATCAACTTCAACACCCACAAATGTATTGTCTGGTAAGCGCGAACTTGTGCCTGACACATAAACAAAATCACCAGCGCGTTTATAATGAGGAAAAGTGCCTCTTGGTTTTGTTTTTCCAGCAATCAGACCGTCAGTACTTAGTTGTTTATTTGACATTGTTAACCCTTATTTAACCTTAAATTCAGCAACGCCAAGACTTTCACACACTAAACGAACATGTGTATTTGGCTTCAAAGCTTGTGCCACAGTCGATGCGCCCGCGAGAACAATTGACCCAGCAGGTAAAACTTTACCAGCTTCACCAGCGACACGTGCGGCGGCAGCTAAAGAGCGATAAGGGTTGCCTAAAATGGCAGCACTAGAACCAATTTCAACGGGTTTTCCATCAAACTCCATCACCATGCCTAGGTTAGTTAAGTTTGCATTGGGTGACTGCCATGCGCCAATCGTAAAGCCTGATGATGAACAGTTATCAGCGACTACATCTTCTAGTGAAAACTTAAAATTGTCGTAACGAGAGTCAATGATTTCCAGTGCCGGAGCGCCAGCTTCAACCGCCGCCATTGCTTGGGTTAATGTCACATTTCCACTTAAGGTTTTGTTTAATAGAAAAGCTATTTCAGGCTCAACGCGTGGGTGAATAAAACGATCAAGCGATATTTCCCCACCTTCCTCGATAAACATTTGATCGGTCAGCGGACCCCAAATCATGTCATCAACACCCATTTGAATCATTTTGGCGCGGCTAGTAAATCCCATCTTTATACCTACTTGTTTTTCACCTCGAGATAGGCGCCTAGCCACGGATAAGTCTTGCACTTTATAGGCTTGTTCAAGTGTTAGTGCTTCACCTTGGGCAGACAATTGTGAAATAGTTTGCGCAGTATATGCTGCGTTATCTACTTGCTCTGCAAGGGTATGTAGGTTTAATTCATTTGTTATTTTGTTCATCTTAAGCCCTTTTTAATAAATCTAATGCCACATCAACAATCATATCTTCTTGTCCGCCCACCATTTCACGACGACCTAATTCAACAAGAATGTCGCGTGTATCAAGCCCGTAAGTTTCTGCGGCTTTTTCGGCATGACGTAAGAAGCTAGAATATACGCCAGCATAACCAAGAGATAAGGTTTCACGGTCAACTCTAACGGGGCGATCTTGTAGGGGGCGAACCAGGTCATCTGCTGCATCCATTAGTGCATATAAATCAGTCCCATGGTTATAACCAAGCTTGTCTACTACTGCAATCAGCACTTCAAGAGGCGCATTACCCGCACCAGCTCCCATACCTGAAAGTGAAGCATCGACTCGCTTAACACCGTTTTCAATAGCGGTTAAAGAGTTTGCTACACCTAACGATAGGTTGTGATGTGCGTGCACTCCAATTTGAGTTTGGGGGTTGAGGATCTTTTTATAAGCGTCAACACGTGCTTTAATATCCCTTGGTGTCATCGCACCCGCAGAGTCAGTGATGTATACACATTGTGCACCGTATGATTCCATTAGTTTTGCTTGCTCTGCCAGTTTTTCTGGAGAATTCATGTGAGCCATCATTAAAAACCCACAGGTGTCCATGCCCAATTCACGAGCATATTCTATATGCTGTCTTGATACGTCAGCTTCAGTACAATGAGTAGCAACACGAACACTACGTACGCCAGCGTCCCACGCCCATTTTAAGTCTTCTTTTACGGCAATGCCGGGTAAAATTAGCGTTGTAAGTGTGGCTTGTGTAATGACATCATTGACTGCCTCAATCCACTCTCTATCAGTGTGAGCACCAAATCCGTAATTAAAACTAGAACCTCCTAGTCCATCACCATGGGCAACCTCTATTGCATCAACCCCTGCTTTATCAATGGCTTTTGCTAACGTTTGAACTTGCTCAATGCTATACATATGGCGTAATGAGTGCATGCCATCACGCAACGTTACATCTTGGATATATAATTTATTGTCTGTCATGGTTTTACCTTAAGCCTTATCTTTAGATAAATGACGAATAGCAATTCGTTCTGCCGTACCCAGAGCTGCCGACGTCATAATATCGAGATTGCCAGCATAAGCAGGTAAATAATGCGCTGCTCCTTCAACCTCTAAAAATATGGATGATTTAAGACCTGCAAAGTCACCATAGCCGGGGATATGTAAGGGGGAGTCTTCTTCAAATCGCTCAAATTGAACTTGTTGTTTTAATCGATAACCCGGAACATAGCTTTGCACTTGATTGACCATAGCCTCAACAGAAGCAGCAACATCATCTTGGGTAAGGCCATGTTTCTCTGGTAATTCACTTAATACAAATACCGTGTCTCGCATCATCACTGGCGGCTCGGCAGGGTTTAAAACAATAATTGCCTTACCACGAGTTGCGCCGCCAACTTGCTCAATGGCACGTGATGTTGTTTGGGTAAATTCATCAATATTCGCTCGCGTACCTGGTCCTGCTGATTTTGACGAAATAGATGCGATAATTTCAGCGTAAGGTACTGGTAGCAAGTTACTCACCGCTGCAACAATAGGGATTGTTGCTTGGCCACCACAGGTCACCATATTGACATTATTTTCATCGATATTATCTTCAAGATTAACGACAGGTACCGTAAATGGACCTATTGCAGCAGGTGTTAAATCGATGACTTTTTTACCATGAGTTTGTAGCACTTCATTATGGTGTTTATGTGCATAAGCAGAGGTCGCATCAAAGACAATTTTTATTTCATTAAAATCATCCATTGCAATCAACCCTTCTAAACCCTCATGTGTTGTTGCAACATTTAGGCGCTTGGCTCGAGCCAAACCATCAGAAGAGGCATCAATACCAACCATGGCTGCTATTTCAAGTGTTTTAGACGTGCGCAAAATTTTAATCATTAAGTCGGTGCCAATATTGCCCGAGCCGATAATCGCTACTTTTACTTTACTCATGACTATTTTCCTTGTGCGAACGAAACGCGAACACTACCCAAACCTGAAATACGGGCTTCAACGGTATCGCCTGGTGCAACCTGAACCATTGGTCCGAGTGCACCGGTTAACAAGATGTCGCCTTTTTTAAGTGGAGTGCCATTATCAACAAAGGTTTTCGCCAGCCAAACGGCCGCATTTAGTGGGTTGCCTAAACATGCCTGCCCAGCACCCGATGAGATCTGCTCTCCTCGACGTTCCATCACCATGCCGCATAACCGCAAATCTAAATCTTTTAATGGTTTTGGCGTGCAACCAAGAACAAACAATCCTGAAGATGCATTATCTGCTACGGTATCGACGATATTAATATTCCAATTTTCAATGCGACTGCCAACAATCTCAATTGCTGGCAAGGCGTAATCCACAGCATTAATAACATCAACCACCGTTGGATTTTTTACGTCGATATCACTCTTTAATACCAAAGCAACTTCAGCTTCTACTTTAGGTTGCATAATGGCATCAAGTGCCACTTCATCGCCGTCACAGATGAACATGTCAGCGTAAAGCACACCAAAATCAGGCCGATTAACACCAAGTTGGTTTTGTACTGACTTAGACGTCAGGCCCGCTTTTATACCGACAACTCGGCGACCTTCTTTAACCCAAATTTGAGCATTAATTTGCTGAACGGCATAAGCGGCTTCTATGTTATTTTCAGGCAATAGTTCACGTACTGGAGAGCACGGCTGTCCAGTTTGATAAGCCTTGCGAATTTGCGCGGCAGCTTGATCAATGTTTTTCTGTAATTGTTCTGTCATGATTTATTCCTATAATCTAGTCGTGACCTAAAGCTTGATGCAAATATTGGTCGGTTCGCTATAAAAAGACAGTGAATGCGATCCACCCTCACGGCCGACACCTGATAATTTCATACCACCAAAGGGAGTACGTAAGTCACGTAAATACCAAGAGTTCACCCACACAATTCCAACTTCCATTTGTCCAGCAACCCGATGAGCACGCTGTAAATTTGTGGTCCAAATAGTGGCAGCAAGACCATAATCGGTGTCATTGGCCATTGCTATGGCTTCTTCTTCAGTGTCAAATGGTTGGATATGTACAACAGGACCAAACACCTCATTTTTAACAATGTTGCAATCTTCACTTAGCCCAGTGAATATTGTAGGTTGAACAAAAGCACCATTATCACGAGCATCACCAAAAATTGGGATACCTCCGCCAGTAACAACCGTTGCACCATCGTCTATGGCACTTTGATAATAAGACAACACTTTGTCGCGCTGTTTATGAGATATAAGGGGTCCCATATCGGTGTCTTCATCTAACGGCCAGCCAATTTTAATTGCCTGTGCTTTTCCTTTTAATGCTGTGACAAATTTGTCAAATATAGATCGGTGAACATATAAACGCTCGGTGCACAAACACACTTGCCCGCCATTGGTGAACACACTTCTGGCGCTACCAGCAACGGCCTCTTCAAAATCGCAGTCTTCAAAAATTATGCCTGCATTTTTACCGCCTAATTCAAACGATAACCCTTTAACACCATCGGCTGCTGCACGTTGAATGGCACTGCCAGTACTTGACTCACCAGTAAAAGTAATTGCATCAACTTGTTTATGTTTGGTGAGAAACTCGCCTGCTGAATTTTGACCAAAACCATGAATTAAATTAAACACGCCATCAGGAATACCTGCCTCTTTCATTACCTCAGCTAATAGTGTCGCTGTTCCAGGTGTTTCTTCTGATGGTTTTGCCACAATGACATTGCCAGCAGCCATGGCTGGTGCTAATTTCCAAGTCAGTAACAGTAATGGTAAATTCCAAGGAGCAATCACGGCAACAACACCTAATGGTTTATCAACAGCATAATTTAGCGCACCTTTGCCATCAGGGGTGTCGGTGTGAAAGCATTCTGTTGATTGGGACTTAACCATGTCAGCAAATGCACGAAAATTGGCTGCGCCACGAGGGATATCAATAGTGCGGGCTTGAAAGAATGATTTTCCTGTGTCTGCCATCTCTGCAGCAACAAACTCATCAAAGCGAGCTTCAATACCGTCTGCCACCTTATGTAACAAGGCACAGCGTTGTGCCATTGGCATGTTTTTCCAAGCATGGGCAGCACCACTTGCAGCTTTCACTGCTAGATCGACAATAGCCTCGTCAGCTTCAGCAACTTGATTGATAACTGTGCCATCAACGGGGTTTATATTGTTAAATAACTTCTTACTAGTAATAAACTCACCACCGACAAAATTTCTTAATACTGTGCCGGCATGGGGTACCTTATTATTCATATTTTGCTCCCCTACTTTCTTAACTCATCTAATTGCGAACTACTTTACTCAACCTAGACATATTATAAAAATACCCTTTCAGCCCACTGCTATAACAATAAACAAATAACAGGTACAAGATCTCAATTACAATCCATCGTTTAATCATTGAGATACTCCAATATCAAAAGCACAGTAATGTAAAAAAACATATAACAAGAGCTCAATTGTCTATTTGACTAAAGCGCCACTGACACCATAAATTTAGATCACATCAATAAGCATTGAGAAACCTATGAGTACAAGCGTC
>JABSRS010000007.1:9413-25513 GCA_013214885.1 Gammaproteobacteria bacterium | reverse complement strand
AATTGCAAAGTAATACCGTAAAAGCAGTTAATGGGATGGAGGAGGGTAACAGGCAAATAATTACCAGTGTCGAACGAGTGTCTCATAGTAAATCGATATTAAATAATATTGAGAAATTTATGTCGGAGGTTGAATTACGGATTAGTACGATTGCATCGGCGACCAGCGAGCAAAGTGCAGTGAGCAATCAGATCAGTACCAGTGCCGATATTCTAAAAGCCAACGCTCAAGAGGCGAGCTCACAGTCTGAAATTTCGAATCTGCACACCAATAATGTCATAGCATTAGCCAATAAATTGCAACAAGACTTAGTTAAGTTTCAAATATAGGGTTTATATATTGTCAGGTTAGCCAAATCCTTGGTGGTTAACTATTATGGTGACTGGGGTGATGAGCCATAATGTCAGACGGTTAGTTTTGTTGATGAATACAAGGTCTTGGTTAGGTAAAGTCGGCACGAACTAAGCTGAGATCTTTAGTTCGTGTCTACTTTATTTATTGCTTAGTTATGAATTGTAAGCTTTATTAGAGGTTATTCTCGCTAAGCCTTTAACTATTTTATAGATTGACCAAATCCAAACGGCCAACAGGATAAAATAACCGACCACAAAGAAAGCCAAAATAGCACCTAAAATAGATAGGCCGAATCCCCACCAAAAAGTTTTTACGATATTGGTATAATGGTCTTCAAATATAGTGCCTTGAGCCTCACTTCTTTTTACCATTGCCCAGATAGCACCGATAAACCAAAAAATTCCAGTAAATATTCCCACTACCATCAGGCCGTATGCAATTATTGCGTTAGTTTTGGCCGCCTCATCTTGAGAGCTTAATGGTGAGGATAGGTTTGCATCTTGTTGTAACTCTGACATTGTTAATTCCTTATATTGTCAGTTAATAGAAATTGATAACACCATGCTATCAATCGTATATTGGTGCAGATTTATAGGTATTGTTTGGATGGTATTGTGCTGAATGCTACCTGAAACAGTAAAACTATACCGAAAAAATAACCAACAAAGCTCTTAAACCTACGCTTAATATTGCGGCTCCAACAAGTGCGCCGGCAGGTAGGAAAAACATTTTTGACCAAGTTGTTACTTTTTCAATCCCAAATTTAGCAACCCATAATTTTGCTTTAGGGCTGTGGTGAAGATAATGACTGAGTTTGTCTTCGTTGGCTAAGCGGATTAAGTTGGTGATCAGGAAAAAGCATCCTGCTGCAATACAAATGACAGGTACTAAAAGGGCTTCAAACATCTGATCTAATTCTATTTTTGGATATCTTGTTACTATACGGTGTTGTTTAATAAAACATAAATGCCAACTTAGGCTAAGTTGGCATTTATGGTTAAATCATTTGAGAAAAAATGATTAATCGTGACTGTGTTTATGCTCGGCTTTGCGTAATGCTTTATCTGCTTTGCGGTCGGCGTTGCGCATTTCTTTATCGAATTTACGCTGATGTTTATCTGCTTTTTTGTGCGCTCTGTGCTGTTCTTTATCGAAATCGCGTTCGAATTCGGCACGATCTTTAGTTTGTTCACGCTGTGTTTCTGCGCGATCCTTAGCTAATTCACGTTTTGTTTGTGCACGGTCTGTGGCTAGCTCTTTGCGATCCTTTGCTTGTTCGCGTAATTGCTCGGCGCGTTCTTTATTGGCTAGTCGTTGCTCTTTAGATACTTTCTTGAGATCTAAATCTTCATAACCATGGGCGGTAGCTAGCCCGATGCTGCCAAATGCCATCGAGGTCAGAGTTACTAGTGCTAGGCTCAGTGTCCGTATTTTCATGGTTACTCCAGTGATTTTTAATAATAATTGTTGTAGCGACTATAATAGCCGCTTGCTGAATATGCAATGAACATTATCATTGGTCACCGGCATTACTGACGGATTAAATAATCAAAGGCGCCCAGTGCAGCGTTAGCACCGCTACCCATGGCAATGATAATTTGCTTATAGGGACTGTCGGTAACATCACCCGCGGCAAATATGCCTTCAATTGATGTTTCGCCACGTTTGCCAGTAATTACTTCGCCACGGTTGGTTAGCTCAATATCACCTTGCAAGAATTCGCTGTTGGGCATTAACCCTATTTGGACAAAGATCCCTGCCAGATTGACTTGATGAGTTTCACCGCTGACCCGGTCGGTGTAAGTTAATCCAGTAACCCGCTTATCATCACCAATAACTTCGGTAGTTTGGGCGTTGGTAATAATCGTGACATTAACGAGCGAGTTAGCTTTTCTAACTAACACATCATCGGCTCGTAAGGTGTCGGCAAATTCTAATACGGTCACGTGCTCTACAATGCCAGCAAGATCAATGGCCGCTTCAATACCTGAGTTGCCACCGCCAATAACTGCCACTGGTTTACCTTTAAATAAAGGGCCATCGCAATGAGGGCAATAGGCGACACCTTTACCGCGATATTGGTTTTCACCAGGGACATTCATTTCACGCCAGCGTGCGCCAGTGGCTAACACGACGGCTTTGCTGTGTAAGGTCGCGCCATTTTCAAGTTCAATCTCAATTAAACCTGTTTGTGGATTCTTTGAGACCCGACGAGCTTTGTTATTATTCATAATATCAACGTGATATTCACGGACATGCTCTTCAAGGCTAGCAACTAGTTTCGGACCAGTAGTTGCTTGAACCGAAATGAAATTCTCTATCGCCATGGTATCGCTGACCTGACCACCAAAGCGATCGGCAACTATGCCAGTATTGATGCCTTTACGCGCAGCATAGATTGCCGCTGCAGCACCCGCTGGGCCGCCACCGACCACTAAAAAGTCGAATGGTTTTTTGTTGGCTAATGTTTGTTGTTGACGTTCGCCTGCACCGCTATCCACTTTATTAAGTATTTCGGTTAGTGATATGCGTCCTTGGCTAAAGGATTGGCCATTTAAATAAACGGTTGGCACCGCCATGATGTCACGATCGAAGACTTCGGTTTGAAACAAAGAACCGTCAATCATCACATGCTTTATTTGTGGATTTATCGCCGCCATCATATTAAGTGCCTGAACTACGTCAGGACAATTTTGACAACTTAGCGAAATGTAACTTTCAAATTGATACTCACCGCCAAGGTTACGGATTTGTTCAATTATCTCGGTTGATAGCTTAAGTGGATGAGAACCACTGTGTAATAGTGCCATCACCAGTGAGGTGAATTCATGACCCATTGGTAGACCCGCAAAGCGGATTTCGCTACCCGTTGCCACCGAGCGCACTAACATTGACGGTACGCGCTCATCGGCGTTGTCACGATCAATAATGGTGATTAGTGGTGATAGCTGGCCAATCTCGTTAACTAAGGTATTAAGTTCGTTTGATTTCGGACTATTGTCGGTAAATGCAACGAGTTCGACTGGTGTTTTAAGGTTTTCTAGGTAACTTTTTAATTGGCCTGTAAGCGTGGCATCTAACATATTATTCTCCGAAATTTGACAGATACGCCCTGCCAGGCAGGGCGTGAATGAGCTAACTTAGCTTAAATTTTTCCCACTAAGTCTAGTGATGGTGCAAGAGTTTCTGCACCTGGCTGCCATGCTGCAGGACAAACTTCGCCGTCGTGCTCTGCAACATATTGTGCTGCTTTTACTTTACGTAATAATTCAGCGGCACTACGACCAATACCTAGGTCATGAACTTCAGCAATCTTGATTTCGCCTTCAGGGTTAATCACGAAGGTGCCGCGTAATGCTAGGCCTTCTGATTCAATCATCACACCGAAGTTACGGGTGATTGCGCCAGTTGGATCGCCAATCATTGGGTATTTGATTTTTTTAATCGTGTCAGAGGTGTCGTGCCACGCTTTGTGGGTGAAGTGAGTGTCAGTTGATACTGAGTAAACTTCAACGCCCATGCTTTGCAGTTCTTCGTAATAGTCAGCCATGTCGCCTAATTCAGTAGGACAAACAAACGTAAAATCAGCAGGGTAGAAAAAGACGATCGACCATTTGTCAGCTAGGTTCTGCTCGCTAAGTTCAACAAACTCACCGTTGTGAAAAGCCGTTGCGTTAAAAGGTAATAGTTTAGTGTTGATAATTGATTGGTTCATAATGAATTCCCGTTATAAAAGTGGTTTCGTTTAAGACGGGATAATCATAAGTTTTGCAGTGTTATTTGTATAATCGATAGTAATTATCGTTTCAATAGGTAAAAGCTATCACTTACTTAGTGACGCCCGAATGTTAGCAACAATAACTCTAACGCATGCCATTCGAGGGTAGTTGGGTCTAATAAGCAATACTATCTTTCGAACGGGTTCAGGCTCTTGGAAATGTGAGTAAACAATATTGGCACTGGTAAGGCTGTCTCTAACAGCCAACTCGGGCAGCATGGTAATCCCCATGTTGCTGGCAACCATGTGACGTAAGGTTTCTAAGCTGGTCGCTTCAAATGAGTTGTCTTCGTTAGCACCTGCGGCAAAACAATAGCCCATGGTTTGATCTTTAAGACAATGACCGTCTTCTAAGGTCAGTATTTTTTGACCGTTTAAATCAGCCAAACTTAATGATGTCAGTTGGTTAAGGGGGTGGTCTTTAGGCGTCGCTAACATCAAGGGCTCATCAAAAAGCTGGTAGCTGTCAAAGTGATCCATGCTATCTAAATAGGGCAGGATTAGCAGGTCGAGCTTGCCTTGGTCTAGCTGTTTAAGCAGCACATTGGTCTGATTTTCATAAAGAAAAAAGTTAATGTTCGATAGTTCATTATTCAAATTTGCCATGATGTGTGGCAACAAATAGGGTGCCAAAGTTGGGATTAAACCAACGTGGAGGTCACCCGCTAACGGATCTAACAACGCTTTGGCCGATAACTCAAACTCGTTGGCCGCTTGTAACACTTTACGGGCATCTTTAACTAGCTGTGTGCCTGCTGGGGTCAGCATCACATTACGGCGATGGCGCTCAACCAGCTGCAAGCCAAGTTGCTGCTCGAGCTTCATTAGCTGACCACTTAAAGTCGGCTGGCTAACGAAGCACGCCGCAGCGGCGTGACCAAAGTGTTTATGCTCATCAATCGCAGTTAGGTATTCCAGATCACGCAGTTTTATCATCTTAGTTACAGGCCAGCTTGCTTAAATGCGGTACTAACAATAACTTGAGCTTCACTAATGATTTGTTGTAAGTGATCGTTATCGATAAAGCTTTCGGCATAAATTTTGTAGATTTCTTCGGTGCCCGATGGTCGTGCGGCAAACCAACCATTGTCGGTAACGACTTTAATCCCGCCAATCGCGGCATTATTACCAGGTGCATGGCTAAGAATTTTAATGATTTTTTCGCCCGCTAAGATATCGGCAGTGACGGCGTCGCTACTAAGAGCCGTCAGCACTTTCTTTTGTTCGAGAGTAGCAGGTGCCTCGACACGACCATAGCAAGGTGCGCCTAATTTTTCAGCCAGTTCAAGATAATGCTGATGCGGGTTTTTACCCGTTACTGCGATAATCTCAGCGGCGAGCAGTGCCATAATAAAACCGTCTTTGTCGGTGGTCCAACAGCTACCATCGCGAGCTATAAACGCGGCACCAGCACTTTCTTCGCCGCCAAAGGCATAAGTCGCATCTTGGAGACCATCGACAAACCATTTAAAACCAACGGGTACTTCAGATAGTGGTCGGTCGATATGTTTAGCCACGCGATCGATTAATGAACTCGACACTAAAGTCTTGCCAATTTTGGCGCTAGCTGGCCATTGGCGATGTGTCATTAGGTAGTTTATTGCTACCGCGAGGTAATGATTAGGATTCATTAAGCCGCCCGATGGCGTCACAATACCATGACGGTCAAAGTCTGGATCATTGCCTACCGCAATGTCAAAATCGTCCTTCATCGCAATCAGTCCAGCCATTGCATAAGGCGATGAGCAGTCCATCCGAATTTTGCCATCTTTGTCCAATGGCATGAACGAAAAGCTGCCATCGACGACCTGATTAACCACCTCAATATTTAAACCATATTTCTGTTTAATCACCGGCCAATAATCAATCCCAGATCCCCCTAAAGGATCAACGCCAATTCTGACGCCTGCTTTAGCAATTGCCGCCATGTCAATGACCTGGTCAAGCTGGCTAACATAATGCTCGATAAAATCTTCACGGCTTAGTAAAGGTGATGCCATGGCTTGTTCAATCGATACCTGTTTAACATCAGCTAGGTTGTTCGCGATTAACGCATTAGCACGCTGCTCGATTTGTTTAGTAATCCCGCCCTCCGCTGGTCCGCCATGGGGTGGGTTGTATTTAATTCCGCCATCCGTTGGTGGGTTATGCGATGGAGTAATAATTAAGCCATCGGCTTGAGAGTCATTAGCCTTGTTGTGGCTGATGATTAAGCGCGAAATAACGGGGGTTGGGGTAAAACCATGATCTTGCTGGATCACCACGGGTACATTATTGGCAATCAACACGCAAATAGCACTGGTAAACGCTGGCTCTGATAAGGCGTGAGTGTCCTTACCTAAATATAACGGGCCACTAAAACCCTGCTCCTGACGATACTCAGCAACAGCCTGACAGATGGCCACAATATGCGCTTGATTAAAGCTGCTTTTGTTAGCATTGCCGCGGTGACCTGAGGTGCCAAAAGCAACTTGTTGCTGTGGCAAAGAAACATCAGGCGTTTTGGTGTAGTAATCTGCCACTAAACGACCAATGTTTATTCTGTCTTGAGGTCTAGCTGGTTTACCAGCGTGGTGATGAATGGTCATTATTTTCCCTTTAAATTAATCTGAGCAATCGATTATTCGCTATCGATTGGTTTTTTATTAAAAGTCTTATTGCCAGTAAACATCGCACTGACAATTGAATTTTTTCTCTAACTTCAGTGATAACCACCGCGAGAATATGGAGCAGAATCGAGATCATTAATAGATAAAAAGCATATTTATGGGTGGTGATTATCGGCTTTCTAAAATCTCGCATCTCTTGATAACTTGCCGCGACTACGCCTTCTGTTGAGCCTGGTGTTAAGTTGGCAATCTTGCTGTGATCTTCACCTGCGTCAGTTACCCATTCTGCTATTTCATGACCAAACGGCGGGAGGTATAAATCAGTGCCAGCTAAAATTAAGCCAGTGATCGCTTGAGTAGTAAGTAATAATAACAACATAGTCACCATGATCCTAGCTAATGGGTTATGGCCAAGATAACCTATGGGTTCTGGTGATTTGGTACTTTTGATATAGTCTTTTACTGATTGGATATAACAACTACCCAAGGGAAGAATTGCTGCCCAGCGTGCGTATTTGTTACCAATAAAGCCCCAAATGATTCGCCAAGTGAAATTAAAGACAAAGACATAGCCAATGTAAGCATGAATGTTTTTTAATAAGATTTTGCCATCAGGGCTGACACCAAAACTTTTATTATATAAGATCGCTAGCCCGACAGCACTGAGACCAAGAATGCAGAGTACATTTACCCAGTGGAATACCCTCACTGTTCTGTCCCACGCGTGATACGCGCTCAGTTGCTTGTTGGTGCTGATAGCTAGTGACATATAACAACATCCATTTGTAAATTAATGTTTAAAAACTGTCGCTATTCTACAAGATTTACTAAATTCATGGCATTATTTTTTATTGTCATTTGTTTGTCATAAAATGTTGGCAAACTTTGCGGCAACTTAATAAGAACAAACAAACTAACTACTTCAGGGAAATATGATGAAAACTTTTAATAGAAATGCTGTTGCTCTAGCAACGTCTTTACTTATCTCGGGTATCGCTTTTTCTGGAACGGTATCTGCTGATGAAAAGCTTACCGTATACGGCAAAGTAAACGTGACGCTCCAAAGTAATGACAAAGATGGTACCAGCGACACCGATGTCAAATCTAATGCTTCTCGGATTGGGATTAAAGGCAGCACTAAAATTAATGACAGCTTGAAAGCTATCTACAAAGTTGAATGGCAAGTTGATATTGCTGATAACGAAGACAAGTTATTCAAAGCACGTAGCCAGTGGATTGGTCTTAAAGGCAACTTCGGTGCGGTAATGATTGGTCGCAACGACACGATGTTAAAGTTATCGCAAGGTAAAGTTGACCAGTTTAATGACTATAATGGTGATATTAAAAACTTGTTTAATGGCGAAAACCGCCTTGATGACACAGTTACTTATATTTCACCAAGTTTTAGTGGCTTTAAATTAGGCGCGACCTTAATTACCGAAGATAGTAAAGGCAGCAATAGCAAAAATGGTACTAGTATTGCGCTAATGTACGGTGATGCTAAATTAAAGAAATCTGACATCTATGCTGCTATCGCCATGGATTCAGACGTTAAAGGTCGTGATACGGTTCGCGCATCGGTTCAAGTTAAATTCAGTGATCTTAAGCTAGGCGCGATTTGGAATGATTCTGAAAAAGTTGATGGCACGGATCAGGGTGATGGTTTCTTAGTGAATGCCGCTTATAAGATCGGCGCGACGACGCTTAAAGCTCAGTACTCAGACTCTGATGATAAAAAATCAGGTGATGTTGTCTCGGTAGGCGCCGATTACAAACTGGCTAAAAATGTTAAGGTCTTTGCTTTCTACACTGACTATTCTTTCGATGACAGCAGCGATGCAAGTCACCTAGCTCTTGGTATGGAATACAAGTTCTAAGGTCGACATTACGCTTGAAAAAAGGCTGCTGCGGCAGCCTTTTTTATGTTCAGGACGAACGGGTCGATTGTGTGCTCCTGCACAATCGACACTTCCAACATCCATGTTGGTCGTATGCCGCGGTGACAGGATGTCAAAGAGCGGCGATTATTTTTTAACTGACCAGTGTTTATGTCATAATTGTGTCATATTGACAGTTAATAATAGCCCTCACCAATATGGAATTTGAGTAAATAAACATGAGTGCAAGAATTTTAATCGTAGAAGACGAGCCAGCTATTCGCGAAATGTTAAGCTTTGTGCTGGATCAGCACGGCTTTAATGTGGTCGAGGCCGATGACTTTGATAGTGCAATTGCTAACTTAGTAGAGCCTTACCCAGACCTTATTCTACTCGATTGGATGTTCCCTGGTGGCAGCGGTATTTCTTTTGCCAAGGAAGTGCGCCGTCAAGAATATACCAAAAATATCCCAATTATTATGTTAACCGCTCGCAGTGAAGAAGAAGACAAACTGCGAGGACTCGATGTTGGCGCCGATGATTACGTCACTAAACCGTTCTCTCCTAAAGAGCTGGTGGCTCGAATTAAAGCGGTACTTCGTCGTACCAAGCCGACAGCACTTGAAGAAATTATTGATGCTAAAGGACTCGCGCTTGATCCCGTGAGTCATCGCGTGACCTTAGATGACCAACCACTAAGCGTCGGACCTACTGAATTTAAGTTACTGCATTTTTTCATGGCGCATCCCGAACGTGTTTATAGCCGGGAACAATTACTTGATCATGTCTGGGGCACCAATGTCTATGTTGAAGATCGCACCGTCGATGTCCATATTCGGCGCTTACGTAAGGCGATAGGTGGCAAGGGCCATGAAAATTTTGTCCAAACGGTCCGCGGTGCAGGCTATCGTTTTTCAACTAAAGTTTGTTAAAGTAAGGTGTAGTGTGCAATGCCAGATCATCGGTTATTAAAATCCCTGTTAATAAAATTGATCGCCTATTATTGGGTGTTATTAATTATTGGGCTATACCTCGAACAAATCTCTAATACCTTATGGGTTGGTTCGTTGGTGATTATTTTGATTAACCTCAAAGAGTTTGTTGAAGTGGTGAATTGGATCTGGCATTCACCGCATAAACGTCAGGTAAAAAATAATTCATACTGGGGTTACATTTACCGCGGTATTGATAAGTCATTGAAGGCTAATCGTAAGCGTCGTAAGTCGTTGATAGCGGCATTAAGTCAGTTTCGTGAAGGAGCTGATGCTTTACCTGATGGCATTGTGGTGTTTAATCAAGACAACGCGATTTTATGGTGTAATCATGCGGCGCGGCAGTTTCTTGGGTTGAAATGGCCTAGGGATCGTGGCCAATTACTGAATAATCTGGTACGTCATCAAGAATTTCGTCAGTACATTATTCGTGGCGATTTTAGCCAAATACTCGAACTGCCATCACCGCACCATGCTGGGGTGTTACTCGAACATCGAGTCACCAGTTATGGTAGTGACCTATTCGTTCTAATGTCGAGGGATATTACCGTACTTAATCAATTAGAGAGTATGCGCCGTAAATTTGTTGCCGATGTTTCCCATGAACTAAAAACCCCACTAACGGTACTGCATGGTTATCTTGAGTTAATCGATGATAGCGATAACATTGAACCGTTAATGTGGAAAAAAGCGATGAGTGCGATGAAAGTGCAAACCAATCGAATGCAATCGATGGTTGAGCAATTATTGGCATTATCGAAACTTGAAACCACGGCACAAGCTAACGCCTCGGCAATTAGCGTCGATGAATTAATGGCATTAATCAAAGATGATGCTAGCGCAATAATTGGCGAGCGAGCCATTACGATCAATTTTAACCTGATGCCAAACTTGCAGTTAGTAGGTAACGAAGAACAAATGCTCAGTGCTTGTTCTAATTTGGTCACTAATGCCATTCGTTATTCACCAGATAGCTCAACCATTGACGTTGGTTGGCATAAGGTCGATGGCGGAGTTGAATTCTCGGTCCGAGATAATGGCTTAGGTATTGCCGAACATCATCTTAATCGCTTAACCGAGCGGTTTTATCGAGTCGATCAGTCACGTTCTACCCAAACCGGCGGTACCGGTCTTGGTCTGTCCATTGTTAAGCATGTTTTGCTTAATCACCAAAGTCATTTAGTTATCACCAGCGAAGTCGATCAGGGCAGCCGATTTAGCTTTGTGATTGGCGACGATTTGATTACCCAACCTTAAGACATAAAAGCTTCACATTTTAGTCACGGAACTGTCATGTTAGCGCGTCAAACTCAATGGCGTTAACCAACAAATCGAATATAAATGTGGAGTACACAATGAAATTATCAAAATTAGTCGGTGCATTAGGTTTGAGCGTAGCAGCACTTGTTTCAACCAGTGTGATAGCTAATAAAGCAATGGCCGTCGAGAGTTCAATTGCAGAGTACAAAAAGGTTCAAGGTGTTTCTGGTAACTTATCAACAGTTGGCTCGGACACATTGGCTAACATGATGACATTCTGGGCTGAAGATTTTAAACGTCATTACCCGAACATTAACATCCAAATTCAAGCTGCTGGTTCATCAACCGCGCCGCCAGCATTAACTGAAGGTACTTCGCAATTTGGGCCAATGAGCCGCAAGATGAAGTTCCGTGAAATAGAAGCCTTCGAAAAACGTTACGGTTATAAGCCTACTGCCATTCGCGTTGCGATTGACGCCTTAGCAGTCTTTGCCCATAAAGATAACCCAATTAAAGGATTAACCATTAAGCAGGTTGATGGCATTTTCTCGGTGACCCGCAAGTGTGGTGGCAATGAGATCAAGCAATGGGGTGATGTCGGTTTAACGGGCAGCTGGACTCGCAAAGATATTCAGCTATACGGTCGTAACTCGGTATCTGGTACTTATGGTTACTTTAAGAAAAAAGCGTTATGTAAGGGCGACTTTAATACCAAGGTTAATGAACAACCTGGTTCTGCATCGGTCGTTCAATCGGTGGCAGCATCGGTTAACGCACTAGGTTACTCAGGGATTGGCTATAAGACATCGAGTGTTAAGGCACTGCCTTTATCTAAAAAAGGCGGTAAATTCATTTCAGCGACGATGGAAAATGCGTTAAACGGTTCTTATCCTTTGTCTCGTTATTTATATGTTTATGTTAACAAGCACCCAAACAAAGCACTGTCACCAATGCAGCGTGAATTTGTTAAATTAATCTTATCAAAAGATGGTCAAAGCATTGTTGAAAAAGATGGTTACATTCCACTGCCAGCGAAAGTGATTAATAGCGATTTGAAGAAACTAGGTATTCAACTGTAAAGAATACCCATTAGATTAGTCATCGACTAGGCACTCAGTTTTGAGTGCCTTTTTATATTTGCTCGGCGAAGCCAGCAAACCCATCTGCTTGAAAGACAGCAGAGTCGCCCCGTCGGAGGGGAAGACAATCCAAATGGCAAGGGCGTCACTGGCTAACGGTGGGGTCTGAAGGAAGCCATAGGAAGTTAGAGGAACACAACTAACCGTAACCTGATTATGAATACCATCCATGGTATTCACCTAAAGGCTGCCTACGGCAGTTCAAATTCGTTCCTGACGAATTAGTCGGTGGTATTGGTGAGTAAGCGTCCATAATAGCGCGAAGCTCTATACTCAGACAGGCCAATGCTGTGCTTGAGGGTGGCTTACGTTGATGGGAAAAGTCTAACAGGGAGTTGATGCAGTAACCGAGGAGGTCTGGCATCAGATCCAGCCATACACTGGAAGCATAAGTTCAAGAGGTGACTCAAGACTCATGTTGGTGTGAGATGGCAGATGAACCCGTAGTAGTGAGTAAGGCTAGACCTATGACAAATATATTGCTCCTGCAATATTTGCATTTCCACCATCGATGGTGGTCAAAGCCAGTAATGGTGTGGAGGATAAAACCAAGCCGACCATCAGCAATACGTTTGATGGGATTAGTTTTAGTCAAAAACTTTAGCTAATTGCGAAGGGGAGAAGTGGTCTTTAAATCCACGAGAAATTGACGGTATTAAATAGGTGCACACAAGCAGACGAATAAGTCTGGGCATCCCTTGGTGGCAAAGAGTGATATCGCGCGATTATCTGGAGCTAGGCACGGGGAGTAACCGGTTTTCTTTATTAGGAGCACTAAGGCAGGTTAAGCAGATTGCATAACGGTAGAACACTTAACAGCGGTGGTGAAATAAACCCAATCATATTTAAGGTAATCAACAACGAGGGATGTGAGTAAATAACAGTGAAGACATACTATATAGCCTTTATGGTCGACTGCTCTCAATGCAGGCATTATTTGAGGCATTCAAGCGAGTCAAGAAGAACAAAGGTGCTGCTGGAGTCGATGGGCAGAGCGTGAGTGATTTTGCAATAAACTTGGAAGGTAATCTTCATTAATTATTGCTCGAACTCAAGGAGAAACGGTATCAGGCGCAGTCAGTCAAACGTGTTGAGATAGACAAAGATGACGGCGGCAAACGATTACTGGGGATCCCGACGGTTCGAGATCGTATAGTACAACAATGCTTAACCAACATAATGACGCCAATCTTCGATTCCAACTTTAATCCATCGAGTTTTGGATATCGTCCGGGCCGAAGTGGACATCATGCCATTAGCAAAGCGACATTGTTTATGCGCAAGTATAGGCGGCAACACGTTGTAATGCAGATCAGTTAAGACTAAATTGCTTGCTTTTTTAGTCAATGAGATCAGAATCCGATGATTGCAATCATCGGATTTTTTTATGCCTCTGAGTTACGATTTTTACAGCCTGTCAAATTTCTCTCCTGACAACTTCTCCTCTTTAGCTGAAGTTCTATCGCCTGAACTGATTGACAAATGCTTGAGCGAATCCGGTGTCGCGACTTTAAGGAAACGTCGTTTACCACTAGATATGATGGTGTGGAGTATCATCAGTATGTCTATTTTTCGTGATATGCCAATGAGGGATATCGTCAACAAGCTAGATATTTTATTACCAGGTAATCGTCCTTTTGTGGCTCCTAGCGCTGTTGTTCAAGCCAGGAAAAGGCTTTGCATCAAAGCTATCAAGAAAATCTTCTATCAAACTCAACAGCAATGGCACCAGCATACTCCTCACCCCAACTGGTGCGGCCTCACGTTACTGGGCGTCGATGGAGTTGTGTGGCGAACATTAGATACCGCTGAAAATCAGAGTGAATTTGCTAAAACTAAAAACGGGAAATGTGAATCTGGCTATCCTCAGGTACTAATGGTTTGCCAAATGGAATTAACAAGCCACCTTTTGACGGGGGCATCTTTTGATAGTGTGTCGACCAATGAAATGAACCTAGCCGCTGACTTAATAGAAACAACACCAGACCATTCTTTAACCTTGTTTGATAAGGTTTTTATTCGCTAGGATTACTCCATCGTTGGTAAAAGACGGGTGTTCGGAGGCACTGGTTATTACCATTAAACAAAAGGAACTCAATACGAAGTCGTCAAAAAAATAGGCCGCTTAGATAAAATCATCAAGATTCAAACATCCCCTCAAGCCCGTAAAAAGTGGCTGGACTTACCTGAAACTATCGAAGCTCGGTTAGTGACAAGAACAATCAAAGGCAAAGAATATAGCGTGGTTACATCGATGATTGACCCAATGCGTTTTCCAGTAGCTGACATAGCAGACTTGTATGCGCATCGCTGGGAGTTAGGGTACCGCGAAATGAAGCAATACATGCTCAAGAATGAATTGACGCTAAGAAGTAAAAAACCAGAAATGGTACGGCAAGAATTATGGGGTGCCTTATTGGCCTATAACTTAATACGCTTTCAAATCGGTAAAATGGCGTACAGCCTAGACAGCACACTTCCAATACAGCTAAGCTTTAGTCGAGCATCGGCTTATATAATCCAGCAGTTATCTATCATGCCGCATCTTTCACCGGGCAAAATACCAAAGGCCGTCAATGACATGTTGAATATGGCAAAATCTTTTCTATTGCCTGAGCGAGGCGAACGAAGTTGTCCACGAATAATAAAATCTCGGTCCAAACGTTACCCTGAAAAGAAAGAAAAAAGATGCGCATCAGCTCTTAACTGACACGCATTACAACCATCGCATCGTTTTGCTTATGAATTTTTTTACCTTTACCAAGTTTATTTACGATACTGGAGCGAACTGAATCGCGATCGTATAACTCACCCTCGATTTTGGCTGAGGCTAGTGTTCCATCAAGTAAAATTTCTGCTTCCCAATCTAAACGTTGCTCATGGGTGAGAACTTCAGCTAACTGCTTTAAAGGCGAAACAACTTGAATGCACGACTCTAGTTTGGGCATAACGATGGCGTTGTCATAAGTAAAGTTAGGCCAGTCTTTCTGTTGCCAAATGTATGAAGGAGCGAGGTGCATAATTTTCCCTTGAGTCATTTGGTGAGTTAATCGTATCAAATTATGAGTCGATTAAGCGTATTAACCAACTCATTTATACTTTTCATATGTTAATAGTAAAATGAAGTGTGACAGCTCTGTATGCAAATTTTTTGCAAAGGTCTAAATGTTGGTTTTTATTTATTGATATATAAAATATCTTATAGAGCACGCTCTTTTAAAAATTCGTTGGTTTCGAGCGTGGCGGTTCAAGTCCGCCTACCTGTACAATTTTATGTTAACTTAGGCGAGTTTACTTTGAATATCTACATTGATTATTTTTTTAATTTTGAAACCAATAAATCCATAAATTATGGCTAGTATAGGGTTGATTAAATTAAAGAAACAATAAAATAAGTAATCTAAGGGATTCACTAACAATACGCTGTACATATAGGCGCCACAGGTATTCCATGGAATTAATGGTGAAGTGATAGTACCGGCATCTTCTAACGTACGGCTTAACACCACTGGGTGTAATCCTCTGCGCTGATACTCATCTTTATACATTCGCCCCGGCATAACAATGGCCATATATTGATCAGCGGTTACTAAATTGGTCCCTATACAGGTAACCACTGTACTGGCAATCAACCTTCCCGTCGTTTTTGCTGTTTTTAAGATGACATCAAGAAACTTACTTAGCATGCCCAAATGTTCAAGAACCGAACCAAAACTTAAAGCACAGATAATTAACCATACGGTATTAAGCATACTCGACATGCCACCGCCACTAAGTAGAGCATTGAGCTTTAGATCGCCAGTAGTTATAGCAACACCATCAAATAACGTTGTCCAAACCACAGTTAAGTTAGCGAAGAAGATCGACTCCGTGTTCTTCGCTAAATTCATAATAAGCTCTTGCTGAAAAATCATTGCGCAAATTGCGCCAACGATAGCTCCTATTGAAACGGCAGGAAAAGCAGGTACTTTCTTTATTGCCAACGCTAACAAAACAAATAGTGGCACTAAATTAACGGGGCTAATGGAGAAGTTTTTGGCCAGTTGCTCGTTCAAAACGTTAATAGTTTGGCTCGATACAGGTGCCGATTC
>JABSRS010000007.1:0-9403 GCA_013214885.1 Gammaproteobacteria bacterium | reverse complement strand
GCCGATTCAGAAAAACCGAGTAGTAAAAATAAGATTAAAGCGATCGAGATAGACGGGATTGTAGTCCAAAGCATATAGCGTATATGAGAAAAAAGTTCACTGCCTGCAATGGCGGGGGCTAAATTAGTTGTTTCAGATAATGGTGATATTTTATCGCCAAAGTATGCACCAGAAATGACAGCACCAGCGGCTATTTCCGGTGATAAACCTAAGCCCTGAGCAATCCCCAATAAGGCCACACCAATTGTGGCAGCCGTTGTCCAAGAGCTACCAATACTCATAGCGACAATGCCACAAATGATACAGGTAGCCGCATAAAACCACTCAGGAGATAGGATCTGTAATCCATAATAAATCATAGTGGGTACAGTACCCGATAGCAGCCAGGTACCAATTAAAGAACCAACGGCAAGAAGAATTAATATTGCGCCGAGCGAAAGAGATATGCCATGAACAATAGCTTTTTCAATTGAATTCCATGTAAATCCATTTTTCAAGCCGATAATGATGGCAATGCCCATGCTGGCTAACAGAGCTATTTGATTAGGCCCGTATGATGAATTGTCACCAAAAGTACTTACCGAAGCGGTCAGTAAGACAATCAAGCACAACACTGGAATTGAAGCATCAATCATAGTGGGTAACTTTGTTTTATTAAGATTTTTCATGATTATTTAACACCTGAACAGGCTCTTTAACAGCAAATTTGCGCTTAAACATGCAAGGAATTTAACGAAAGTGCAAGTGAAAATTATTTAGGCTGTCGGGGGGGCGTCATCGCTAAAGTATCAATTTTGGATAGTTATTCACAATAGTTGTTTAACCATTATTTTTGTAATGAATCGCTAGCCCTTTATTTTTATGTCTATATCAGTAAAAATGGCGCTTCAGCTTGAGTGATTAATTATCCACTCAAAAAACATGAAAATATTTTACTCAATATGGTCACTAATTCCACCTGTTTTATTCTGATCTATCTTATTTTAAGAAACTTCAGTGAGAGATTGTTTGATGATTAATGTAGCCTATTGTAATGGTAAATTATTTTTGTCATATTAACTTTTTACATTTTGAATGGATTATCTAGGTATGCAGTTTCAACAACTTAATGCATTTAAAGCGGTGTACGAATTAGGAACAGTGACTGCGGCGGCAGATTATATTCATATCACACAGCCAGCCGTTAGTCGTTTAATATCTAGCTTAGAAAGAAATATAGGCTTTAAGCTGTTTCAACGTGTTAAAGGACGTTTATTGCCCTCAGAAAAAGGTAAAGCTTTTTATATCGAGGTATCAAAAGCCTATTCTGCACTTGAATCATTATCTGAAAGTGCTTCAGATATTAAAAAAAGTAGTTTTGGCAGCCTTCATATTTCTGCATTTCCAATGTTATCCAGTAATTTTTTGCCTAAGCTATTAGGGAAATTTCTTTCCAGAAATAAGAATTTACATTCCTCATTAAAAACTTATCGCTCTGAAGAAGTATTAAGGAGAACAGCATTACAGTCATGTGATATCGGCTTTGCCCTGTTGCCTGAAATCACTGAGGGAGTGACAAGCATTAAAGTAGAATGCAATTGTGTCTGTATTTTACCTCAAGATAGCCCACTTGCTGACCACACCGTAATTACCCCGAAAGATCTTGAAGGTCATGCGATTATTAGTTGTGAAAAAGATCATACTCAACGACAGGTTGATAAAGCGTTTCATAAGGCCAAAATAAAACGTAATGAAGTGGCCGAGGTATCATTAGCTATAGCTATAGCCAATTTAGTTTCTGAGGGCGTCGGTGCTTCAATTGTTGACCCTTTCTCTGCAAAATATTTTACAGGAGAGAGTGCTGGTATATTGGTTAAAGAATTTCGTCCCTCAATACCTTTTAGATTTTTCATTTTACTACCATCATTACGAGCTAAATCTGAAATTGTTGACCAGTTTATTGAACTCTTCTTTCAAGAAGCTAAAGATGCTGGTATTGAACTCATTCGTTCAAAATAGCAATGTTGACCATCTTATATATAATAAACAAGCATTAAATTTTTCCTAATATCACTTACTGAGTTTTTAACTAATTATTTTTAAGGCATTTGATTGCCAAGTAGAAAATCATGTATAACATTTAGACATAGGTTTGGTTTGCACAAGCATTAGACAGTTTTATAGATTCTCTCTAAAGTTTAAATCATCAATAAGGCAAACATCCCTTAAATAGGTTTAAATAAAGTGACTATAAATAATACAAAAGCAACTAGAAGAGTGGCCGTTTTTGGCGCTGGTAATGCGGGGCTAACGGCTGCATATCATTTTACTCAACAAGGCTGCAAGGTAGCCTTGTATGGATCTGAAGGTTTTGATGAACAAATTCATGCTATTGCGGTTAAGGGCGGAATAACCTCTTTAGCTCAATACCATGGTGTCTCATTAGATTACTCAGGGTTTGAATTTGTAGACTGCCTAACAACTGATATTCAACAAGCTATCACCTATTCAGATATTCTTATTTTACCTGTACCCTCTTTTGCACAGGTGCCATTATTCAAAGAAATGTTACCCTATTTAACGGATGATCAAACCATTGTGTTAATGCCTGGTAATTATGGTTCGCTAGCGCTTAATCAATTAAAAACAGAGTTAGGTTACCAAGATCTGAAACTTAATTTTGTTGATGCTATCTCAATTCCTTGGGCAACGCGCATTACTGGAGACGCAGAGATTGCTATTTTGGGAATGAAGTCCTTCTTACCCATTGCTGCATTGCCGGCCAGTAAAACAGATGAAATTATTACATTGCTCCAGCCTATTTTTCCATTAAAGCTAACGGCACTCGCCAACGTTATTGCTGCTGGCTTAGAGAACATCAATTTTGGCGGCCACCCGTTAATGACCACATTAAATATTGGCTTGTTAGAGAATTTTCCTGGTAAATTTAACTACTATACTGACTGTTGTTCGCCAGCTACGGCTAAAGCCTGTGCTGAAATGGATAAAGAGCGTTTGGCCGTTGGACAGGCCATGGGTTTAACGCTCAAGTCAGAATTACAGGCGATGAACGAGTTATATAATATGGATGCACAGAGTGTTTATGAATTAAATAAAACCTCAAAAACTCACGGTAGTGTAAACAGTGCCCCCAATTCATCAACGAATCGCTATATTACTGAAGACGCTCCTTATTTACTGGTTCCTTGTGTAGAGTTTGCCAAGTTAATGAATATCGATACACCTATTGCAACATCAGTATTACATTTGACCAATGCCTTTAATGAAGCTAATTACTTTAGTAGTGGGCGAACCCTTAAGAAAATGGGATTGAATAATATGAAAATGTCTGAAATCACCGCGGCTGTCAGTTAAATTAACTAAGTGGTCAATGACCTAGGTTTGAATTATGAAGCTCGAAATTAAACTACCTTCTGTTTATACAATATTGTTTTTATTAATTGTATTAATTGCGGCTCTGACTTGGATAGTGCCCGCAGGCCAATACGACATGGCCAATAATGAATTATTGGGTAAGTCGGTACCTGTTGCGGGATCGTATCATCAAGTACAAAGTAGCCCGCAAGGTATAAAGGATATTTTATTAGCGCCTATTAAAGGTTTCTATGATCCAGTAACTAATCAAGCTAGAGCAATCGACGTTGCATTATTTGTACTGATTATTGGTGGTTTCTTTGGTGTGGTCAATAAAACTAAAGCGATTGAAAGTGGCATTTCTCAAATTACTAAAAAACTTAAAGGCAGAGAGATTTGGATGATACCAACACTGATGGGCTTTTTTGCTTTAGGTGGAACTATTTTTGGTATGGCTGAAGAAACATTACCTTTTTATACCTTAGTTATTCCCGTTATGATCGCAGCAGGGTATGACAGCATTACCGGTGTTGCTGTTGTAATGATAGGAGCAGGAATTGGCGCTTTGGGCTCTACAGTTAATCCTTTTGCTACTATTATCGCCTCAAATGCAGCGCAAGTTAGTTTTACTGATGGCATAGGATTAAGGGTTGTTATCTTGATTCTTGCTTGGTTACTTTGTGTTGTTTATGTCATGAAATATGCAAAAAAAATCAAAGACAATCCCGATTTATCATTGGTTGCCAATGATAAATTAGCAAACGAAGACTATTTCTTGCATCGCTCAACAACGGCCACAGAACAATCTTTATCTTTGCAGCAAAAGTTAGTGTTAACCGTTTTATTGTTGGTATTTATCGCGATGGTGATTGGTGTTTCATTTAGTGGTTGGTGGATGGCCGAAATTTCAGCGTTATTTATTGCCGCGACATTAGTGGTAGGTGTGGTTGCCAAAATGAATGAGCAAATACTCACCACTAGTTTTATCGATGGCGCAAAAGAATTATTAGGAGTTGCCTTCATTATCACTTTAGCCCGAGGGTTAGTGGTGGTAATGGATGACGGTAATATTACTCATACCTTTTTATTTTATGCTGAACACCTTTTAAGTGACCTTTCTCCTATCGTTTTTATCAATGCTATATACTGGGTTGAATCCTTTTTATCACTGCTGATCCCCTCATCTTCAGGGTTAGCAGTATTATCTATGCCTGTTTTAGCACCTCTGGCTGATTTTTCAAACGTGCCTAGAGAGCTGGTTGTTACTGCATTCCAAGCAGCATCAGGTTTACCTAATTTAGTTACGCCTACTTCGGCTATTGTCATGGGTGGCCTGGCTCTAGGTCGCGTTTCATATAGTACTTGGCTGAGATTTATTATGCCCTTGTTAGCTATGATCGTTTTACTGGTGATGATCATGCTTAGCGTTGGCGTTGTTTTGAGTTAATTAGTAATAGATAAACAAAAATATCCTTGAAATAGATCTTAGGGCTATTTATTTGGAGGACAAAAGTAAAAACGATTTCAACGACAAATTAATATAAAAAGTGGCAATAAGTCATATTCATTACAATGAGGAAGATAATCATGATAGGTAAAAACCGACAGGTATTAAAAAAGTCTGCTTTATGCTTAGCACTTAGCTCTGCATTGGCTATACCGACATATAGTTACGCAGAAAAATCGGCTTTCACATCAGCAGTGAAAGGCATTGAGCGTATTCAAGTCACGGCCTCTCGTCGTGCATCTACAGTACAAGAAGCTCCTTTAAACATCACCGCACTTGATGGTGATGTAATGAAAGACCAAAATATTACTCAGTTGTCTGATGTCGCTCGTTGGGTGCCTGGTTTAAGTATTGCCGACCAAGGTGGTCGTGAAGGCTCTCCTATTATTGTGCGTGGTTTAAATACCAACTCTTCTGGTCCTGGGTCAAATGCAGGCACGGTTGCCACTTATATTGGTGAAATTCCTCTTGTCGTTGATATGAAACTTATTGATGTTGAACGAGTAGAAGTTTTAATTGGCCCACAAGGTACTTTATATGGTGCTGGTACACTCGGTGGAGCTATCCGTTATTTGCCGAACAAACCTATGTTAGATGAAACTTCGGGCTCGCTTTACGGTGATATTTTTACTTTATCCCAAAGTGACGATATTGGTGGTGAAGCAGGTTTTGTTTTTAACACCCCATTGATTGAAGATGAATTAGCTGTACGTTTCGCCGTTAATTATTTGGATGAACCTGGTTACATTGATTACAACTACGTGGTTCGTGAAAGTGGGGTTTCTTTACCTGATCCTGATTGGTCTGATGCAGAAGCGGTTAACACTAACTTAAAGCAGATTGAAGGCGCTAATTACGAGCAAACAACTACGCTAAAAGCGATGATTCGCTGGCAACCAAATGATACCTTCGATGCAACATTGTCTTATTTCTATCAAAAACAAGAAATTGGTGGCCGTTCTATCGTTCATGTCAACAGTTTAAGTGATACCAACCCTTTATCTACGGTAATGGGAGACTATGAGTCAGGTTATCGCTTTCAAGAGCCAAGAGAAAAAGAAGACACCTTAGTCAGTTTAGAAATGACCGTTGATCTGGGTTTTGCTGAATTAACGTCAGCTACCGGTTATTCAGAATTTGAAGCGCTTGGACAACGAGATCAAACTGATTTATTGATTCGTTTAGATTATAGCTATGAAGAGTTCCCTGGTTTCTCCGCCTTTACCCGTGAAATTGATGAAGTAGAAAATTTTACTCAAGAAATTCGTTTAGTGTCAACGAGCGACTCGGCTTTAACATGGATAGTTGGTGGTTATTATAATAAGTTTGAAAATATTGGAGATAGTCGTGAATTTACCCCAGGTTTTGATCAATATGCTTTTGATAACTGGGGTACAAGCCAATTACGACCTGATTCATTAGAATATGTTTCGGTAGCTAACACTAAAGTCACTGAATCCGCTCTTTTTGGCGAGATAACTTATAGCGCAACCGATAAATTAACCTTGATGGTTGGTGCTCGCTTTTATGACTATGAAGTCAACTCATCTTCAGCTATCGATTTTCCATTGTATAATACCTTGTTTAGCGGTGCGGGCCCTGATGATATTACGTTAGACTTTGACGACACTTCTGCCGCTGATGATGGCAGCCTATTTAAGGTTAATGCCAGCTATCAATTTAGTGATGATGTGATGGGCTATGCGACCATAAGTGAAGGTTTTAGAATAGGCGGCTCTAACGGTATTGGATTATGCGATGCAGATACAGGAGAGCAACAGAGTGTTTGTGCACAACCATATGAAGTATTGTATGAACCTGATACCACCACTAACTACGAGCTAGGTTTTAAGAGTACTTGGTTTAGTAACCAATTACATTTTAATGCCGCCGTATTTATGGTTGAGTGGGACAATGCTCAAATAGCCGGTGCCACACAAATAGGACAACAACCTATTACTAGTAATGCGGGTGCAGCGGAGTCTTCAGGTATCGAGATATCATCTCGAGCCATGATTTCTGACAGTATGACAGCCTATGCTACTTACGCTTATACCAATGCCGAATTAATCAGTGACGCACCTTATTTATTTAAAGTGTTAAGTCAAGACCAAGTTGATGCAGGTGTTGAGCAAAATTATTATGATGGTAAAGATGGCGATCGCTTACCTGGTACTCCTAAGCAGCAGTTCTCATTAGGTGTTAATTATTCAACTGAAGTGTTTGGCGAAACTGGTTTAGACATAAACTATGGTTTAACCTACCAAAGTGACGTTTACTCTAAAGTTGGCTTGCGAGCTGATGGTGAAGCTTTACCAGGCTATGCGTTAAGCAATATGTCGGCACGATTCTCTAAAGATGAATGGTCGGTAACTTTATACGTTGATAATATGTTTGATAAGTATGCTTATAGTTCAGTACGTCGTGACAAAGGTGATGTTGGCTTAGCTAAGTTTTCTGCGATGAACGCTAATGATGCAAGTATCCAACGCAACTACGGTCATTACCTAATCACACCACGTAAAATCGGCGTGCGTTTTGAATATTTGTTTGATATGTAAGTTATTACTTCTCTGTTAGAAGAAAGCAAAGGCACGGGATTATTTTAAGTTTTTAAAATAATCCCGTGCCTTTTTAACCGTTTGCTTAACAATCATCTGCTTGCAAAGCAAAATTATTGAACATGATACTATTGTGATGAACAATGGCAAAGTATATAAACAGTAGTGATTGAAATAACTAATAGAATTATAAATATGTCTAGCAAAATAAAAGCCTTACATCAGCAAGCACAAAAAGCATTAAATAAAGGCTTGTATCAACAAGCTCATCAGTATTTAATTTCTATTTTACAGCAAGATAAATACTTTGCTGACGCCTATTTTTTGTTAGCTATGATTGCCAGTAGCCATCATAATTTAACAAAAGCCATTGAATTAATTAAACAAGCCAATACGCTTGCTCCTAATAATGCCGAGTATTTATCACAACTTGCCAAGCACTATGCATTGGATCATGATCATGTTCAGGCTGCTAATTTTGCTGAACTTGCCACTAATTTACCCATCAAATCATCATTAACCTTTGATACGCTCGGCGTGGCATATAGCCAAATGGGCTTGCACAATAAGGCGGTGATTTTTTTTAAAAAAGCCGTAGCCATTAATGATGGAAATCCAAACTACTTCTTTAATTTAGGTGCTTCATTAAAATTTACCGGCGATTTTAAGGGAGCTAAAAAGGCCTATGAAAAAACTATTTCAATGGCACCAAATTATTACAAAGCACATGCGGCATTAACGAGTTTAGGTGGCATATCGATAGACTCAAATCATATTCCTCAACTTGAGCAACTTTTTTCAAAAACGCAGCAAGCAGACGACAGACTATATATTGGCCATGCCCTAGCGCGTGAATACGAATCATTAAAAATATTCGATAAAGCATTTCACTACTTGGACACGGCAAAAAAGTTTAAGCTGCAACAATTTAAATACAGCATTGATGAAGACAAAGCGCTATTTAAAAGTATTGAAAACCATTTTAAAAGCAGTGGTAGCCCACAGACTCAAGGTTTTGAAACTGATGAACCAATATTCGTGGTTGGTATGCCAAGATCTGGAACTACACTCGTTGAGCGAATTATTTCACAGCACTCTGAAGTGACCAGTGCTGGAGAATTACAACACTTTGGTCTGCTATTTAAAAAAATGGCTAAAACTACCAGCAACCGCGTGATTGATGCTGATACCGTCGCGGCATCAAAAAATATAAATTTTGAAGTGTTGGGTAAATCTTACATTGAAAGTACGCGAGCAATAACGGGGAAAACGGCAAAATTTGTTGATAAAATGCCGTTAAATGTACTCTATGTCGGCTTTATCTTACAAGCCTTACCCAAGGCAAAAATTGTTTGTCTTGATCGAAATCCATTGGATACCATTGTTAGTAATTTCAGGCAGCTTTTTGCGATTAACCAATCGTATTACAGCTATTCATATGACTTAGAAAGTACCACCGAATATTACTTATTATTTAAACAGTTAGCGACATTGTGGTTAGCACTTTTTCCCGATAATTTTTATTTTATTAATTATGAAAAATTAGTTAACGACCCTTTAAATGAAGCTCAGAAACTCATTGAGTTTTGCAATCTTCCTTGGCAAGAACAATGCGTTAATATTGATCAAAACTCTTACCCCGTTGCCACCGCTAGTGCGTTACAAGTAAGAAACCCTATTAATAACCGCTCTGTAGGTAACTGGAAAAAATACGATGCTTACCTCGAAAGTGTAAAAGAGATGTTAACCTCTAGAATACCTACCTAATTTTTACCGAGGGTATGTTCAATTTCAGGACATTATTTTCCTTGAGTCGTTTAGGCGCGATAATCGTCGCATTTGATTTTAAGCGGTATCATTTTGTGATTAAATCAACCAACGAGAGTTGGTTTTTTATGTTTGCCCGGCGAAGCCAGCAAACCCATCTGCTTGAAAGACAGCAGAGTCGCCCCGTCGGAGGGGAAGACAATCCAAATGGCAA
>JABSRS010000068.1:5090-11647 GCA_013214885.1 Gammaproteobacteria bacterium | reverse complement strand
GCCGATTCAGCGGTCAAAGTAGGTCAGTTATCACGTTTTCGCACCCCAAAACAACAGCAAGAAACGTTAGAACAGTTAGCCAACGGACAAATCGATATTATTATCGGTACCCACAAGCTAATTCAAGGCAGCGTTAAGTTTGCCGATTTGGGCTTATTAATTGTTGATGAAGAACATCGTTTCGGGGTGCGCCAGAAGGAAAAAATCAAGTCACTGCGCTTAGATGTCGATATTTTAACCATGACCGCAACCCCGATCCCACGGACGTTAAACATGGCGATGAGTGGCATGCGCGATTTATCAATTATTGCGACACCGCCAGCAAAACGACTTTCAATTAATACCTTTGTTCGTGAATACGGTCAATCAATTATTAAAGAAGCGGTACGCCGTGAAATCATGCGCGGTGGTCAAGTGTATTTTCTTCACAATGATGTCGAGCACATGGAGGAGATGGCCCAAGAACTTGAGACGCTGATCCCTGAAGCCCGTATCGCAATCGCCCACGGTCAAATGCGTGAAAGAGAATTGGAAAAAGTGATGAGCGATTTTTATCATCAACGATACAATTTGCTGCTATGTAGTAGCATTATTGAAACGGGGATTGATATTCCCACGGCCAATACGATTATCATTAATCGTGCCGATAAATTTGGCCTGGCACAATTGCACCAACTTAGAGGCCGAGTTGGTCGCTCGCACCATCAAGCTTATGCTTATTTACTGACTCCAAATGCTAAGCTAGTTTCTAAAGATGCTAAGAAACGTCTCGAAGCCATCGAGTCATTAACTGATCTCGGTGCTGGTTTCTTATTAGCAACCCACGATCTTGAAATTCGTGGTGCTGGTGAGCTGTTAGGTGATGATCAAAGTGGTCAAATTCAAACCATTGGCTTTAGTCTCTATATGGAAATGCTTGAGAGTGCGACTAATGCCCTTAAAAATGGTCAGGAACCTGCGCTAGATAATCTATTGTCACCAGGCAGTGATGTCGATTTGAAAATACCAGCACTATTACCTGATGATTATATTTACGATGTTAGTTCACGCCTTTCAATGTACAAGCGCATCGCCAATTGTAAAAATAATAAAGCCCTTGATTCACTGCAAGTAGAGCTAATCGATCGCTTTGGCCTGTTACCAGATGCGGCCAAAAACTTATTTATTTTGGCCCAGTTAAAACAGCGGATCCAAGCGTTAGGGATCACCAGATTAGAAGCTGGTCCCCACGGTGGCTTAATTGTATTTAGTGCCCAGTCAAAAGTAGATTTAGGGTATCTGTTATCGTTATTGCAACAACAGCCCGCCATATATAAGTTAGATGGTGGTACAAAATTGAAATTTTTAATCAAAACCGAACTCGCTGCTGACAGATTGCAGCTCGTTACTGCAATGATTAGTGAATTTGAACAGCACAAGACGGAGAATTAAACTTGGCTTATACACCTATATTGCGCAATAAATTAATTCGCTCACTATTACTAGCGGCTCCATTACTAACGGGTGTCAGCACTGCAAGTTTTGCGAGTGAAAATTGGTTTGAAATAGAACTGGTTATATTTGAACGCAGCGGCGAACAAAACCGTGAACAGTGGTCAACTGATGCGCCTAATGTTGATACTAATGGCTCTGTTGAACTGCAATTAGAGCAGTTAATGCCGAGTTATCCTTGGTGTCCATCATTAGACCAAGTGGAAATCGCCCAGATAATTGAGCAGCAGCTTACTATGCCTCAGTTAGGAACGCCTGAGTTAGATATGCCTGAGTTAGACACTCAAGCACAGCAACAAGATGATCTACCACAATCAGCCCTAGAAGAATCAGCCCTAGCACAAGCTGCCCAGCAACAACCAGAAATTGAAACAGTCATAAAGTGCGTGTTAGCGCCATTGCCAGCTGTTTTTCCTGACGTTGCCACCCAATCACTGCTCCAACAAGTAACATTGAATGAAACAGACTTAGCGCCGCAAAGAGATGGACTCGAATCTCAACTTGAGCCAGAACAAGAGCTATTAGACCAGCAACAAATTACACCAGAGCAACTGTTACAGCTACCTGAGTTTTTCTCTTATTCACAACAACAATATCAAGTGGTGCTGCCAAGCGAAATACTAACAACAGTGCCAATTGCAGTTTTTGCTGACCAATTGGACACTGAGCTACTGCAACCACATCTACTCGATCAAGCGACGCTGCAACTTGGTGACTTAGTCAAGAAACTGCGCTGGCAGAAAAACCTATCGCCTAAGTTACATATCGGATGGCGCCAGCAAGTACATTCTCGCCATTTGGCAAAGCCAGTCCATTTATTTGGTGGTGAAAACTTGGCAGATAGATTTAACTCAGATGGTTCGCAACGTACTGCAGCTGAGCCAACTGAACTTACTGAACTAAAGGATATGGCAGCGCAAGTTGCTGATCTCCTGACTATTGACGATCAACCAAGTGAAGTGATTGCACCGATTTGGCAAATAAATGGTTTGTTTAAGGTTTATTTAAACAAATATCTATTTATTGAAACAAACTTTAATAAAAAAATCTCAACCTTAATCGAGCAAGATAATCAGTTAATGACCGATCTTTCCCTT
Organism: Gammaproteobacteria bacterium; assembly: GCA_013214885.1. GTDB lineage: Bacteria > Pseudomonadota > Gammaproteobacteria > Enterobacterales > Psychrobiaceae > Psychrobium. The sequence continues at coordinate 9,059 of JABSRS010000068.1, read as the reverse complement.
AATGCGGCAACTAACCCTGAGCAATTACCCGTTGAACTATTACCCGTTGAACAAAGTATTAGTTTAATCAAAGCTGAGATCACAGATGTTGAAGGTGAGAGCGAAGCAGTGATGATCCCGTGGTTGGTTAATCACCCGTTACAACAGCACCGCCGCGTTAAGTCGAAACAGCTGCACTATTTCGATCACCCAGACTATGGCATCGTGGTTCAAATCAGGCGTTTTAGCCTTGAGGTGCCAGAGAAGCAATAACAGAATAAACAGTTAACCTGATAATTACCAAGGGGTCGAATTGATCCCTTTTTATTGATTAAATATAAAATGGATTTTTTAGATGACCAAGAATAAGACTCGTTTCTTTACTGCCTTGCTGATAAGTATTATCACCATAATTTGTGTCATTTATCTGATTGCCCCGAACCAGTCTCAGCCAATAAATCACTCAATAATGGTCGAGCACCCTACCGATCAGGTCAGTGATAATACGACTGAGACCTTCATAACACCGAGCCAAGAGCATAAAACAGATCTAATCGAGGATACTGATAATTATCAGTATTGCGAACGCTTAATTAAGGCTGACTTTTCAGATGGCTATAGCTGGGCAAGCGATCAATATAAAAGTTGGGAGCGATATTTAAACCAAGGCTATACCTTGGATGAGGTTACTTTAGTTGTCGAACATTTTTTAAACTCTAACTTTGCGGCTGAATTTCGTGTCGAACAGCTACGGCTCCATTCTGATTTAAGTAATCAAAATCAACAATTGAATGAAGAACTGCAACGGCTACTATCTCAAGAGCAAATTAGTGGTTTAAAGCTAGAAGTCGTAAGAGCATTACCAGCAGCAGGATTGATTGGCTATGTCAGCTTAACCCCGAGCAAGAAAGTGACGCTGTTGCAGCAAGTAACCCCGAGCGTTGATGATATTGCTTATTTTATCGGTCAATCCGAATACTCAGATCTTGATATTATCGAATTACTAAACTCAGTAATCAAACCCGACGCAATCGTGGGTTATGACAAGTTTGAGGCCATTTCATTATTAGATTATGCCGTGATCTCAGCTCGGGTAACTGTCGTTGAAAAGTTACTGCAATTAGGATTAAAACCTAGTGAAGATAGTTACTTAGGGTCAACGATGGAGTGGGCATTAAGAGAGTTATCAAGGTCAACTACCCCAGAAAGACGCAATGCCAGCGCAAAAATTGTGATTTCACTCAATAATCTGGGAGCCAAAGCTCGATTTAAAACGCGAAGTCAATCAAAGATTTATGGAATATTCCCTCGTAATTCCTTTTCATTTAACGCTAAAGAGATTGAAGGTCTTATTGCAGATTATGGACTAGAGCTTACCCTGATTGAATCAAGGTATAACCTGTTTGAATCAAAAGATAACCTGCTAATCGATAAGGGTAATGAGCTGTTGGTTCAACTGACTCACCAACAAGCTGAGTATTTATCGAAGCGTCTCAATATCGATAACCTTAAACAACAAGTAACGAGCTGCAAGCTCACGGTCGACACGATCAACAGAGCTTGGCAGCCCGAAAGTTCAAAAAAGATATTGCGTCGCGTTATTGCTAAACATCCACAATCACCACATCAAATAGAGCTAACGTTAGCAGCTATCGAACCAAGCTTGGTCGATTGTTATTTGATAACGAGCGATAGCGATCGCCGGCAAGAGCAATATTTATCAGACGTCGATGATCTTTTTCAGCCGCTCAAGAATGGTAAGGTCCTGGACGTAATTGATCAGTTTCTGAGTTTGAATTTAACTGACCAAAATAAAAATTGGGCTTTTTTCGAAATATTGATGTGGGATCTAAGTTTCTACGACGAGTTAATCAATAGTGGTTTAATGGTTGATGAGTTGCAGTACTACAGTTTTAACTCCCGGATGCTCTCTCCTAAATCGCTAGATAAACTGGCACAGTCTGGTGCTGATTTGAATGGGGTCGATAGTAGAGGGAAAACATTATTATATTATGCGGTACACCAATCTAATCTTGCCCTACTCGGCTATATGACTGAGAAACAATTTCCATTTTCATTAAATGATCAAGGCCAAGATCCGCTCCACGCCGCACTAGACATTATTCATTACGAATTTTCACCAGATAAACTTGTCGCTACTGTAGATATTTTGATGGGGTATTCCCCTTTAATAGATCAATTTCATTTAAGTAGAATGGCATTATTAAAGCTGAAATATGTTGATGTATATCGACAAGTCACTGCAAAGTACCCTCAGCTAAAGGTACAGCCAGAAACCACGTTACCGAAGACACTCTGTGGAAAATCTTACTTGGGATATCCTTAGGCACACAAACGACCCGTTCGTCCTCGGCTCGGGCATCCATGTTTCGCTCTACCTCCTAAATCCATTTAGTCGTGAACATAAAAAAGGGATCTGTTAGATCCCTTTTTTAATAATGTTGGTTTATTGGTAACCAGTTACATGGGTGGCACTAATAACTGTGGGTCAACCCGTTGATTAAGCCAATTCATTCGCCAATCTAAATGTGGTCCCGTTGCCCTGCCGCTGCTGCCAATTTTAGCCACTGGTTGTCCTTGCTTAACAATATCGCCAGCTTTCACCAAGCCAGCACTGAGGTGTAAAAATGACGACGATACACCCATACCATGATCAATGATTAGGGTGCCACCCGAATAAAACATATCAGGGACAAATAACCGGATAATACCATCGGCTGGTGCAACAACGACGGTGCCGGTAGGCATCGCAATATCAACCCCAAAGTGTGGCCGTCCCGCTTTTCCGTTATAAAAGCGCTGGGAGCCGTAAACACCACTAATTCGCCCTTTGACTGGCCAAATAAATGATTGTTTAAAGTGCTGGTTGGTTGAGAATATAGCGCGGGCCGCTCTAACTTGCTTGCTGTCTAACCGTGCGCGCTTAATACTGGCCGCATTAGGCTGGGTTATCTTTTTGGCAATTCCAGTGATCCGCGATATTTTATAATCACGCTTGCTCAGTGTTAAGTCGTGCAAAGTGCTAGTGCCATCGACCGTATTAAGGGTTAGCTGATGATGCAGTTTAGCGTCACGACCAAAACCAATCACAAAGCTACCATCACTGGCAATCTTGACTTTATGGCCATTTAACTCAAGCGATGAATTTGGTGCTACTTTGCCATGCAGCAAAGCCCCTTGGATTAATGTTCCATCCAATGCAAATTGCTGGACAGTTTGCGCTGTTTGGGTAACATCTGCTGCAGCAAATGCTATCGGCGTCACTGAAGCTACCAGCAACAAGCTGATTAAACTAATTAGGGGCTTTATTTTCATTATTTTGTTAGACAAGCTGCCATAGCACCTTTATCTACTCCTTCGTATCCAATGACAGAAATAGTGTCGCCTTGATTCTCATTAGCCAGTGTTTGGGCAACAAACTGGGTCAATTGCTCAACGGTAGTATCAAAATCAAGAATTTCACAATTATTTTGCGGTATTACTAACTCGAAACGACCTTGTGGGGCGTCGTAAGCAACCCAATATAGTTGACCAACATTACGGAGTGTTTCAAGCTCGACTGGTAACGTAATCTGCTGTGGTGTCACCATGTATTGTTCGGTTATTAAGTAAATATCTTGCCAGCGCTGAGCCCAATATTCTTCTAAATCAGCCGCCTTTTCACCATTACGTTCGATTTCAATAATAGAACGGTGACCATGAGCAATACGTTGGCAATTACCATCGTGCTTTTTCAAGCCATGGCTGTAGTGATAAAAAGGACCAAACATCGGCTCTGCCGCTAGTTTTAATACTAATCCAGTGACATTATCAGGCAAGACTTTCTTAATCGCGACGGTCAGGTGATCAATGATTGATTGCTCGTCAATAACATCAGTATCGAGCAACGCAAATGCTTCATGTGGGCAATTTAAAAAGATTGGCAGCTCGCTTGGTCGATCAAGCAAAATTTGGGTCCGATCATCAACC
>JABSRS010000068.1:3329-5080 GCA_013214885.1 Gammaproteobacteria bacterium | reverse complement strand
GCTTTGATTTGCTTTTTAACCAAGCCAAAGTCTAAGACCATACACTCTTCGTTAAGGGTGCCATCGAGTTCAATATCTACGATTAAGCTCTCACCGACCATCCCACGCTCATGACAAAGGTAAGAATAATCGATCACGGTAAGGTTGTTTACAAAAAGTTTCATACTGGTTCCTGTATAGGCAGAAAAACAGTCCACCTAAAAAATAAAATGGCGGTTATTATAGCGTAATAACCGCGGGTTATGAGATAAAAATTGTGAGTTAGCGCAAAGCGTTAACTAATCGTGATCAGTTTCTAGACGACGCGTTAATTGTTCGCGTAAATTAGGCGGGATCCCAACAATGGTCAAGGTATCGTTAGCCAGATCAACAATCACTCGCTCGCCGATATGCTTTTGTTCAAAACCAACTGAAACGCCATTTCCCGTACCCGAAAACTTCTTAAGTTGACGAAGTGTCGCGCGATCGCCTGGTATTTCCTCTTCTAATTCATAACCTTGTTTCGCAGCATATTGATAGAACCCCTGCTGTGAGTCATCTGAGATTTGTTGAGACAATTGTTTAACTCCAATTTCCTCACCATTGTCAATTTTGTCCTTACAATAATTAAACACCTTTTCACGATACTGTTCTTTCTCGCTGCGATTTAAATCAGATGCATCACAATAGTCTTCAACGGCATGCAACAGCTTCTTGTTTTGTTCTTTAACATTAAAGCCTTCTTTACAGCCCATGAAATCTAGGAAGAAATCAGAAACCTTACGCCCTGCGCGACCACGAATGAACGAAATAAAGCGCTGTGAATCTGGCTCAGCCTGCCACATCGTTAAATCAATTCTCGCCGCAAGTTGCAAATTATTCAATTCAAGGTGTTGGTTACTACGTACATCCAAGTCGTCATTAACCGCAATTGAGTCCTTTGGTGAAATCAGCGCGACAAACAAATAATGACTGGCAATGTGGGTATAATTAGCCAACATTAGATAACCTTGTTCAGCAAAGTTATATTTCGACAGTTCAGTTTGTAACAGTTTGATCGCTTGTTTCGAAAAGGCGACAAAATCATTATCTTGATCTAAGTAGTTAGATAATGCTCGGGCAAAAACCCGTTCCCCTTCGCCATCATCAACGAAAAAACCATAGCCCTTTCCTTGCTTGGTATTATAAATTCGATGAAGTTCACTAACCAACAATTCAACATCTTGAGTCGGTGAAAGTACTTCGTCTCTGGCTTCAAAAGTAACATCACCCTCAGAGGTGGTGTTTATTTGATGCAAAATGATATGTTTAATTGTTACGCTCATATCTGATTAGTCCATTGAGAAAATTTGCTGTATTATAGTCACGTTTTTATCGATTGGTAACCGTGATAGTTGATATCACCTAAATTTGTTGTAGTAACAGCCTATTTACTTACCAATCCTGTCACTATTTATCAGAGAAAATGTTTTATGGCCGTTAAATCAAAATATACTAACAAACAAGTTGAAGATCTTATCACCCAGTTACTCACTGTACTTGATAACGCTGAAGCAAAAGCAGATCTTAGCCTAATGGTGCTTGGTAATGCTGCTACCACTATTATTAATAACAATGTCGCCCCTTCTCAACGCACCCAGGTAGCACTTAGCTTTGGCAACGCGTTAAAATCTTCAATTAAAGTTGAATTACACTAAACTTACTGTAATTAGTTAGTTTACATGCGATTTTTAACCCATCGCATGTAATACAAATCCCATTAATGATTTGCT
>JABSRS010000068.1:0-3319 GCA_013214885.1 Gammaproteobacteria bacterium | reverse complement strand
CCTCATCATGTGATAATTTACTGATTTTTTTACTTTTTGAGCACTTATGATTGACGCTGGAAACTCTTACAAAGACCGTGTATCACGCCTGATCAGTTGGGGTCACTGGTTTTTATTTGCCAATATTGTGCTAGCAATAGGCATGTCTGTTCGTTACATTTTTAGTAAAAATGTCGATGACACTCTATTAAGTATTATTTATTTAGTCGTCACACTAGCTGGGCATTTCGGTCTGTTAGGGATTTTGTGCTACATTATAGTCTTGTTTCCGTTAACGTTTATCTTTCCCTCTTCAAAAGTCATGCGCGCCATTGGTGCCGTGGTGGCGACAACAACCACTATTGCATTACTAATTGATGGCAGTGTCTATCAAAATTATCAGCTGCATTTAAATTTGTTCGTATTTGACCTTGATGGCTTTAACCTCAATAACAGTATTGGTTGGGGTACTATTAGCCTATTCTTGTTATCGATGCTAACCGTTGAACTGACGTTAGCAAATTTAATTTGGAAACGCTTAGCTAAGATTCGCAGTTTAAATATTGGCAATACCGTTGCTGGCGTGTTTTTTGGCGCCTTTGTGTTGAGTCATCTGCTTCATATATGGGCCAATGCAACCCTATACCAGCCCATCTTAGGTTACGAGCGTACTCTGCCGTTTTCTCATGGTTCTACCGCCCGAGGGATGCTACAAAAATATGGCTGGTTAGCACAGGACGCAACAAGACAGGATGAGGCTCTTGGGGCAACCCCCTTAACAATTACCTATCCCTTAAATCCAATGCAATGTGTGGCTCAAACCAACAATAATATTTTGTTTATTAATCTATCTGTTGCCAATCAAGAATTTGTCACACCGAGTCTGATGCCAAATCTAAGCAAGTTGGCCAGCAATAGTATTGTTGCCACTGAGCATATTTCGACTAGTCTTGATTCTGACTTGGCGACGTTTGGTATTAACACCGGTTTACCATCGCAATACGCAAAAATATTCAACACCAGTAATGCCCAACCATTACTGTCGAGCGTCGCCCAAAATAATGGCTACGAGCAAAAAATCTTTGATGCTAGTTCAGTCCAAATTTCGAAATTAACCGCGGCTAAAGTTGACCAAAACAATACCCAGAAATTATTATCTTTCTTGGATAGCCACCGTGATAATAGTTACTTTGCCCAGATCACGCTGTATTCAAGCCAAGAACTCGACTCTCCAGTAGATTTCAAACCAACAATAGTGCTCGATTCAAAGCAACTTACCGCACCTGAGCGCGTTTTAGCAACGCAATATTTACGATCGCTTGCTTATGTTGATACGTTAATTGCACAGATTGTTGACAAAGTTGACCTTGAAAGTACCACGGTAGTAGTGACCGCCAATCGTGGCATGGATTTAACCGCCCTATATAATAGCTCTAATCAATATTCCAAGATAAATCTACACGTGCCATTAATAACCCACTTACCAAACGAGCAACATCGCACGGTCTCTAAGCTCACCTCTCATTATGATATCTTACCCACGCTGCTCCAGCATCACTTTAGATGTAGCAATCGAGCGAGTGACTTTAGTGTCGGATCTGATATTTTAAGTAATAGCGTTAACGAGTTAATTTATATTGGCTCAAGTAACGATTTTGCGATTTACCAGCAACAACAAATTGCTGAAATAGATCGCCACGGTAACTTTAGGTTTTACGACACCAATTATAATAAACTCAATGATGGCCATCTGGAGTTTCAAGCCATTATTGATTTAATGGCTAAGCAACGACGTTTCGCTAACTAGCGCCATGTGGTTAGCAGTGCTGATAATCGTCCTTGTACCATGACATTGTATGATTCCAGAGCACAAAAAAGCCGTTCATTAAAATGAACGGCTTTTTTAATATCTAAACTAAACGATTAAATCTTTTCGTTTAGTTCAGGGATAGCATCAAATAAATCAGCGACTAAGCCGTAATCTGCTACTTGGAAGATTGGCGCTTCAGGATCTTTATTGATCGCTACAATCACTTTAGACTCTTTCATCCCAGCTAAATGCTGAATGGCACCAGAAATACCTACCGCAATATAAAGCTCAGGAGCAACGATTTTACCCGTTTGGCCTACTTGCATATCATTAGGAACAAAACCAGCATCAACAGCGGCACGAGAAGCACCAACGCCAGCGCCAAGCTTATCAGCTAACGTTTCAAGCATTGCAAAGTTTTCGCCATTTTGCATGCCACGACCACCAGAAACAATCACGCGGGCACTGCCTAGCTCTGGACGTTCTGATTTAGTTAATTCAGCACTAACATAAGCAGACAATCCAGAATCGTGTACCGCGTCAACAGCTTCAACACTGGCACTGCCAGTTGCTTCAACAGCATCAAAAGCAGAAGTACGAACAGTGATTACTTTAATCGCGTCACTGCTTTTAACAGTAGCAATAGCGTTACCAGCGTAAAATGGACGAGCAAATGTATCAGCACTTTCAACACGAATAATGTCAGAAATCTGAGCAACATCTAACAATGCAGCGGTACGTGGCAAAAAGTTTTTACCCGTTGTCGATGCCGCAGCTAGAATGTGGCTGTAATTTTTACCAAGATCGGCTACTAACAAGCCAAGGTTTTCAGCTAGTTGATGTTCATAACAACTATGGTCAGCAACTAATACTTTAGCGACACCAGCAAGTTTTGCGGCTTCTTGTGCGGCATTGGCACAATTTGCACCAGCAACTAGCACTTCAATATCACCACCAATTGCGCTAGCAGCAGCAATGACTTTAGCGGTGTCAGCTTTTAATGCTTCATTGTTATGTTCTGCAATTACTAAAATTGTCATTAGATTACCTTCGCTTCGTTACGTAGTTTTGCGATAAGCTCATCTACAGATTCAACCAAAACACCTGCACTACGTGATGTAGGGCTCTCTACTTTAACAACTTCCAAGCCAGAAGTGATAGCAACGCCTAAATCTTCAGGAGTTTGCACCGCAATTGGCTTACGTTTTGCTTTCATGATATTTGGCAATGATGCATAACGAGGTTCATTCAAGCGAAGATCCGTCGTTACAACAGCCGGTAAGCTAAGTTCTACGGTCATTAAGCCGCCATCAACTTCACGCGTTACCAATACTTTATTGCCTTCTACTTTAACTTCAGAAGCGAATGTTCCCTGCCCCATACCCGTTAATGCAGCAAGCATTTGACCGGTTTGGTTGTTATCACCGTCGATAGTTTGCTTGCCCATCATAACGATTGATGGTTGCTCTGCTTCGACAACTTTTTGCAATAACTTGGCGATGGTTAACGGCTGTACTTTCTCAGCAGTAT
>JABSRS010000067.1:6083-11657 GCA_013214885.1 Gammaproteobacteria bacterium | reverse complement strand
GGGATAATCCTTGGTCAAAACGTTACCAAATATCACGTAAGTATAACAATATCGGTTTCGAAAATTTAATACTAATAACCTAGTTTCGATTGGGTCAAATCAGAGGATTAATTTAATGTCAGAGCAAATGCAAGTAACTCGTGAACTTTTTAACGATGTAATGGTACCTAACTATGCACCATCAAACATCATTCCAGTACGTGGAGCAGGTTCTCGTGTTTGGGATCAAAATGACAATGAATTGATCGACTTTGCAGGCGGCATTGCAGTGAACTGTTTAGGTCACTGTCATCCTGCGCTAATCAAAGCACTAACCGATCAAGCGAACAAAATCTGGCACCTAAGTAATGTCATGACTAACGAGCCGGCATTACGTTTAGCTAAAAAATTGGTTGATGCTACTTTTGCTGACCAAGTATATTTTGCAAACTCAGGTGCTGAATCAAACGAAGCCGCTCTTAAGCTAGCGCGTCGTTGGGCACTTGATAACCACGGTAGCGACAAAGATCAAATTATTGCGTTTAACCAAGGTTTCCACGGTCGTACCTTCTTTACCGTAACTGTTGGTGGCCAAGCTGCTTATTCTGATGGTTTTGGTCCTAAGCCTGGTGGCATTTCTCACGTTGATTACAACGATCTTGAAGCTTTTGCTGCACTTATTTCAGACAAAACCTGTGCGGTAATGATTGAGCCTCTACAAGGCGAAGGCGGCTTAGTTAGCCCAACGAATGATTTCATCAAAGGAGTACGTGAACTTTGTGATAAGCACAACGCACTGTTGATTTTTGATGAAGTTCAAACTGGTGTTGGCCGTTTAGGTTCTTTATACGCTTACATGGAACTTGGTGTTACTCCAGATATCATGACAACAGCTAAAGCATTAGGTGGCGGTTTCCCAATCGCTGCAATGCTAACCACTAAAGAAATTGCTAAAAGCCTTAAAATTGGTACTCACGGTTCGACTTACGGCGGTAACCCACTAGGTTGTGCTGTTGCAGAAGCTGCTTTTGATACGGTTAATACGCCTGAAGTACTTAACGGTGTTATAGCTAAAGAAGCGATCTTCCGCGCTGGTTTCGATGCTATCAATGCTAAATACAACGTATTCAGCGAAGTTCGTGGTAAAGGTTTACTACTTGGCGCTGTACTTAATGAACAGTACCAAGGTCGCGCTCGTGACTTTATGGTTGCTGCTGCTGCTGAAGGTCTGATGGCCTTAGTTGCTGGTGCTAACATTGTTCGTTTCGCGCCTTCTTTGGTTATTCCTGATGCTGACATTGCCGAAGGCATGGCTCGTTTTGAAAAAGCCGTTGCGAAAATCGTTAACGCTTAATCTAGGCACAAAAAGGCGAACAGTTAACTAGTTCGCCTTTCTTTTCTTTACAGCCTTTCTTTGGAGAACTTGATATGTTGGTCATTCGCCCAATATCTGAAGCTGACTATCCAGCGTTAATGCAAATTGCACACGATTCTGGGGTTGGTTTTACTTCGTTGCCGACAAACGAAAACTTACTACGCTCGCGCATCGCTCATTCGGTAGCATCTTTCGCAACTGACACTGATAAACCTGGTAATGAAGGTTACTTGTTAGTAATGGAAGACACCGAAACTGGTGAAGTTATCGGGACCAGTGGCTTAGAATCTGCCGTTGGACTTGAACATGCTTTTTATCATTATCATTTAGGTAAAGTGGTTCATAGCTCACAAGAGCTTAAACTGCACAATACTATCGAAACATTAACCTTATGTAATGATTACACGGGTGCTGCTGAGTTATGTACCTTGTTTTTGAAGGAAAGTGCCAGAGGCGGTAATAACGGTCGAGTTTTATCGCGTTTCCGGTTCTTATTCTTAGCTGAATTTACTGAGCGTTTCGGCAAAACAGTGATTGCTGAAATGCGTGGTGTGTCCGATGATACTGGAACATCGCCATTTTGGAAGTGGTTAGAAGAGCACTTTTTTTGCATGGACTTTCCAACAGCCGATTATTTATCAGGTATTGGTAACAAGGTCTTCATTGCTGAATTGATGCCGCGTTTCCCGATTTATGTCAACATGCTAAGCAAAGAAGCTCAAGAAGTGATCAGTGTCGTTCATCACAAGACCAGCCCTGCACTTAAACTGTTACAGCGTGAAGGTTTTGTTCATCGTGGTTATGTTGATATCTTTGACGCTGGCCCAACTGTTGAATGTGAGCTTGACCAGATTAAAGCAGTAAAAGATAGCCGCCGGGTTCGAGTGATCATTGGTGAAGTTGAAACGGGCGCTGCTTATGTTGCTTGTAACACTGATTTGAAAAATTTCCGCGCTACCGAGATCCATATCGATGTTGATCACGAATTAGCAAGTGCAATCTTAACTCAAGAACATGCTAACGCATTAAATGTTCAAGATGGCGACTTTGTTCGCGTCTTATCATTATAGAAAACTGGAGCAATAAAAATGTCTAATTGTGTACAATTTATTAATGGTCAATGGCTTGCTGGCGAAGGTAGTTCTCTGGAATCTGTTAACCCCGCTAAAAATGAAGTAATTTGGCAGGGTGAAACTGCGACGCCTGCTCAGGTTGATTTAGCATTAAAAGCGGCACGCGCCGCTGCATTTGACTGGGCCCAGTTAGGTTTTGAAAAGCGCGAAGCTATTGTGTTGCGTTTTGCTGAGCTAGTGGTCGAGAATAAAGAACAACTGGCCTACGCGATTGCGTTAGAAACTGGCAAGCCATTGTGGGAAACCCGCACTGAAGCTGCTGGCATGGCTGGTAAAATTGCGATTTCAATTAAAGCTTATCACGAGCGTACTGGTACGGTCGAAAATCCAGCACCAGGTGCCAAAGCCTTTATTCGTCACAAGCCTCACGGCGTTGTTGCGGTATTTGGCCCTTATAATTTCCCTGGCCATTTGCCAAATGGTCACATTGTTCCAGCATTACTTGCCGGTAACACCGTGGTCTTTAAGCCAAGTGAACTAACGCCGCGCGTTGGTGAGCTAACGGTTAAATTGTGGGAGCAAGCGGGTATTCCTGCTGGCGTCCTAGGTTTGGTTCAAGGCGAAGTTGAAACTGGTATTGCGATTGCTAATCATGATGAGATTGATGGTTTATTCTTTACGGGTAGCTCAAACACGGGTCATTTATTACATAAGCAGTTTGCTGGTCAGCCAGGAAAAATCTTAGCCTTAGAGATGGGTGGTAATAATCCATTAATCGTAAAAGATGTAGTGAATGTCGATGGCGCAGTACATGATATCGTTCAGTCTGCTTACGTGACAACTGGCCAACGTTGTGTTTGCGCCCGTAAACTATTCATTGCCGAAGGTGCTGCTGGCGACGCTATTATCGCGCGTTTGGTTGAAGTAACCAAAGCAATTAAAGTGGGTCACTTTGATGATGTCGATCAACCATTTATGGGCTCGATGATCTCAGAAAAAGCCGCGCTTAGTATGGTTGCTGCGCAAGACATGCTCATTGGCAAAGGTGCTAAGGTTCTGATTAAATTAGAACACACTGCTGGTACGGGTTTCGTGACTCCGGGTCTAATTGATGTCACTGATTTTGTAAATGAATTACCAGATGATGAGCATTTTGGTCCATTACTACAAATTATTCGTTACTCGTCATTTGATCAGGCGATTGAATTGGCCAATAACACCAGCTTTGGTTTATCAGCGGGTTTACTTGCTGATAGCCGTGATGATTACGAATACTTCTTTGATCGTATTCGTGCGGGTATCGTTAACTGGAATAAGCAAATCACTGGTGCCAGTGGCTCTGCGCCATTTGGTGGTGTTGGTGGTAGTGGTAATCATCGTGCAAGTGCATTTTATGCTGCTGATTACTGTGCTTACCCTGTTGCTTCAATGGAAGCTGAAGCAGTGGTAATGCCAGCGGCGTTATCACCTGGTTTGAAATTTTAATTAATACTTAACCTGAAGAAAGGCAGCCTAGCTGCCTTTTTTATTATGGAGCATCATATGCACAATAATGTAACTGAAATGTTCGAGCAATTATGGCAGCAGTATTTAGCAGTAACGCCTTCAGCGAAAAAAATTCACCAATTATTAAGTAATGGCGAAACGATCATTAATGATCATATTGCATTGCGCACGTTTAATTTGGCCAAAGTGAACCTTGATGTCTTAGCAGCTCACTTTATTGAGCTGGGTTATCAAGAGAAAGGTCAGTACCAATTTGTCTCGAAAAAGCTTAATGCTAAGCATTTTGAGCATAGCGATCCTTCGCAACCTAAGGTTTTCATTAGTGAATTAAAGGTTGAAGAGTGTTCGGCTGAGTTGCAAAGCATTGTGACTGAGCTAGTGGCTCAAATTGATGCTGGTGTAACCACTGCTAAGAACTTTATTTATGGCGGCGCGCCTTGGTCAGTAACTCAAGCTCAATATCAGGTATTGCTAGCTGAGAGTGAGTATGCGGCGTGGACAGCAGCTTGGGGCTATCGTGCTAACCACTTTACCGTGCTAGTAAACACCCTTGATGGCTATGACGATCTTGAGTCAGTTAACACTGCCCTTAAAGATGCTAGTTATGCGCTAAACACCTCTGGTGGCGAGATTAAAGGTTCGGAAGCGGTGTTATTAAAGCAATCATCAACCATGGCTGATAAAGCAATGGTCTCGTTTAGCGATGGCGATCTTGAAATTCCGTCTTGTTTCTATGAGTTTGCTCAACGCTACAACATGGCTAATGGTCAGCAATACACTGGTTTTGTCGCAGCATCTGCTGATAAAATCTTTGAAAGTACCAACGCTAGCAAATAATTGGTATAACCCTTCGATAAGCTTAAAAGCACTCAGGCTTTTAAGCTTTATTTTGATCTTCGACAGCTCAGGCTTAAATTTTATAGTCAAAAATCCTCTATTTATGTTCTACTAAGCGACAATAATTCCCAATTTTGAGATCGGTCATGAGTTCATGCGATTGTGGTTCAATTAAAGAACCTTTAATGCCTTTAGAGCAAGCCCTAAGCCAAATGTTATCTGCGATAACACCTATTGAATCGACCGATACTCTGCGGTTGTCAGACTCGCTTGGTCGGATTTTAGCGGTTGATGTTGCCTCGCCAATTGCTATTCCACCCTTTAATAATTCAGCGATGGATGGCTATGCCTTAAATGCCGCTGATTTATTACAAAGTGACACCTTAACTATGGTCGGTAAATCCTTTGCTGGTGCGCCATTTAAAGGCGAAGTATTCGCTGGGCAATGTATTCGAATTATGACGGGAGCACAGCTGCCTAGCTTCCTCGATACGGTCATTATGCAAGAGCAAACTTGTGCCGATGGTGAGCAAATTCGTTTTACCGTTCAAGCCAAACAAGGCAGCAATATTCGCCGCTGTGGTGAAGAAATCGCCATCGATCAGGTCGTGCTAACCAAAGGCGTTAAGATAACAGCCCGCCATATTTCACTACTTGCCACCTTGGGATTTGCTAAGGTAAAAGTGATTAAAAAGGTCAAGGTAGCAATCTTTTCAACGGGTGACGAATTAAAACCTTTGGGTGAGTCATTAAATGCTGGCGAAATATATGACAGTAACCGTTTTGGTTTAATTGCACAGTTAC
>JABSRS010000067.1:3023-6073 GCA_013214885.1 Gammaproteobacteria bacterium | reverse complement strand
TTGGGGGTGATTGAGGATAATCCTGATAGTATTCGTACCGCATTTATTAAAGCGGATAAAGCGGCGGATGTCGTAATTACTTCAGGGGGAGTTTCAGTCGGTGAGGCTGATTTTACCCGTGAAATCATGGAAGAATTTGGTGAGATTAATTTTTGGAAGCTCGCGATTAAACCTGGCAAACCAATCGCATTTGGCCAATTCCCCAATAGTACGTTTTTCGGTCTGCCGGGTAATCCAGTATCAGCATTAGTAACATTTTACCAAATTGCTAAACCTGGATTACAAAAAATGGCTGGCGGCGAAGTTATCAAACCATTACGCATCGCAGCAACACTAACTCATGCCATAAAAAAATCACCAGGACGACTTGATTTCCAGCGTGGTATTGCAAGCACTAATGAGCAAGGTTTAATTGCCGTGAGCTCAACGGGGCATCAAGGTTCAGGCATGATGAGCAGTCTGTGTCAGGCTAATTGCTTTATTGTGTTAGAACAAGAGCGTGGCAACGTTGAGGCCAACGAAACTGTGACCATTGAACTATTTGATAGTGTTTATAACTAATGACTGACATTTTATCTGATCAAGAAATGGTGCGTTATTGTCGTCAAATCCTATTGCCAAGCTGTGATATCGAAGGGCAAGAGCGGCTTAAACAGGCGAAAGTTTTGGTTATTGGCTTGGGTGGGCTTGGCTGTGCTGCTGCGCAATATTTAGGAGCCGCTGGGGCCGGGCACCTTACCTTGGTCGACTTTGATCAGGTCGAATTATCTAATTTACAACGTCAGGTTTTACACACTAGCGCTAACATTGGTGACAATAAAGCGGTATCTGCCAAGCAGACAATAGCGGCGATCAACCCAGAAATTTCTATTGTTGCGATTGAGCATAAACTTGGTGATGCCGAGTTACAGCGCATGATTAACTCTCATGATGTTGTGGTCGATTGCTGTGATAATTTGGTCACTAGGATCTCGCTAAATCAATGGTGTTTTACCTTTAAAACTCCCTTAGTTTCTGGCGCAGCAATTAGAATGGAGGGCATGGTCAGTTGTTTTGATTACTCTGAAAATACTCCGTGCTATCAATGTTTTAGTCAGTTGTTCGGCGAGCAGCAGCTATCGTGTATGGAAGCTGGAGTGTTATCTCCAGCCGTCGGAATTATCGGCTCGATAGAAGCTGCTGAAGCGATAAAGTTAATTACGGGTATCGGTAAACCCTTGGTTGGGCGCGTACTACTCGCCGATATCTCAACCATGTCGTTTCGTGAAATGAAACTGAATAAATCAGCTAAATGTCCAATCTGTGGCTAGATTAGATTTTGGTTAAAATTACGCCATAAAGCTCAATTTTAGGCTTGTGTAGGGCATAAATTTTTTTTTGTCCTACAATTTAGTTAAGGAATTGGTAGCTATTACTCTAAAGGGTAATGCGACAAGGAGCTTTATGTTATCTAGTGTATGTAGTGAACTTATCTCGCGCGCCAAAGATTATCCAACCACTTATAATAGGCGTTTATTCAATCACCTACCAATGATGTTACTTGCTTTGGATAAAATGGGAGCAACATCAGAGCAGTTAACGAGTTCGTTTGATAATTATATTGAGCGTTTTACCGATCATGATAATTATCTCGATCCAGCAAACCCAATAAAACAGCAGACTGAGATCTTGCAGCAACAGTATTTATTGCAACTAAATGACCAAGGAATTAAACCAATAATTAGCAGTGCTTTGTTGTTTTTAATGCCGGGAGTGGCCGCTGGGGTTTTTTATCCGTTTACGCGATTAGCCAATGCGGTAGTCGCTGAAGACTTTGAAGAGATAGCCATTGCCTTAGCGTGTTGGCATACCTACTACCTTGACCTCGGTGAGATTAGGGAATGTGCTGATAAAAAACCAGGGAGCTTATTGCGCTCGACCGCTAAGATTGTTGCACATTATCGTTTTCCCGCTGGCAATAGCATCGATAGAATGGCCAGCGTACTTGATCTTGAACAATATTATCAAAGTGCCAGTCAACCATTGGTTATTAATTTTGAAATAGTCGCAACAGCAGTTTTATCGACTTACCAAATGACTGGCGATTTCACGATGCACCATTGTGTGGTGGCGATTAAGTCCTTTGCTACCTTACGTGATTATTTCGACGATGAAGAGCTCGCACTGCGCTATTTTTGGCAAGCCGTTGTGGTGGCTTATCTTAGTACGGGGGGAGCGCCAATGGCGGCAGCTGAACAGGTTGAGTTAATCGATTGGTCCGAAATTAAAGCATTTTGTTGTGATTGCAGCAATGAGCATTTAATTGAGATTTGTTATGCCTGTGAGATAATTCAACAACAAACGGGTCATATTAGCGGTCACAGGATTGCCTCACGGTTGGTCCATTATAATCGTTAGCGCGGATCTGATAGTTGGTGATGGGCTTGGCGTTTTTTCTCAATAATATTGCGGATTAACGGCATTAAGATTAACTCCATCGCTAATTTCATTTTTCCCCCAGGTACCACCAAGGTGTTAATTCGCGACATAAACGATCCCTCGATCATTTGTAAGTAATAAGGGAAATCAGCGGCGCTAATGCCACGAAAACGGATAACCACAAAACTTTCATCTAAACTTGGAATATCCTTGGCACTAAAAGGATTAGAAGTGTCAACGGTAGGTACTCGTTGAAAATTAATATGGGTCCGTGAAAACTGCGGGGTAATATAGTTAATATAGTCATCCATGCTACGAACTATCGAGTCCATCACTTTTTCGTGAGTGTGTCCTCGGTCATGCGTATCACGGATTATTTTTTGAATCCATTCTAAGTTAACAATGGGCACCATCCCAATCAGTAAATCAACATGTTTAGCGACATCACAGTCCTGCGTCACTACACCACCGTGTAACCCTTCGTAGAATAAGATGTCTGATTCTGGCAATGGTTGAAACGGGGTAAATGTTCCTGGCATTTGATTATAAGGCACAGCTTCATCGAACGTGTGGAGGTAGCGCCTAATATCGCCATGACCCGTTTGACCGTACGATTTAAAGAGATCTTCGAG
>JABSRS010000067.1:0-3013 GCA_013214885.1 Gammaproteobacteria bacterium | reverse complement strand
ACGAAATATTTTTATTGTCTTCTTTGCACTTACGAATCGCCAAATCCATTTCAGGGCGGGTGAAACGATGAAAGCTGTCCCCCTCGGTATAGGCAACTTTTACCCCTAGTTTTCTAAAGATATGTCTAAATGCTGTAGTCGATGTTGATGTACCGGCACCAGAAGAACCTGTAATGGCAATTATCGGATGAAGATCAGACATTATGTTACCTATTTGTTAAATGGTGGCTGTAGCGCGGGGCTATCTAATCAAAAAGAATCAGTTAGGTCAAATTTAGTTCGCTTTTGGCCACTAAATTGACCGACTCATGCAGTTCTGAATAGACCAAGACAATGATCCCTTGTTCTAATTGTTGCCTTAATTGCGCGACTTTAGTACTTAAAGATATTTCTTGCTCACCGTAATCGGTGCCATCGCGCAAGGCGTGCTCTTCTAATAATGACTCTAAGGTTGTTGCTGCTATTTGTTGATGTGGAATAATCATAGTTGCTTCGGTGTGTATTTATAGGTTAAAGAAAAAGAAATGTCGGCACTGTTATCAGGATTGACTAAATTCTCGATCATCGCGAATTCGATCTGGTGCTGCTGTCTGATCCAGCGGTGGCCGATCAAGAACTCATGACTCGGTTTGCCCAATTGGCCCAAACCGACGGTTGCGCCTTGGTTAAGTAGGTACTGTAACACCCACGAGCGATTAGCAACAGGTTGGTATTCATAACTTAACCCAATAGTGATTAAATGATTTTTTAACAGAATATTAAAGAAGTTTTGTGATCGAAACGTGCTGTAGATTAATGAGCTATAAAGTTGATGTTGAGCATTTAATGAATAATAATAATCTGTTCTTAGGCTGTGATCCCAGCCCTGATGGCGAGGATCATTCTCATAATGGCCTGTGATCCCAACAGTCCAAGATTGCTGGTTAGATTGAAATATATTCTTAGCAATTAACAGTTCTATCGCCCGTGAAAATGTTTGATTCTTAAAATTGGTTTCATCTATTGGATAGTCACGAAACCAATAGCGATAGCGATGCTTTGGCACGGTATCTCGATCATTTTGGTTGAGACCAAACAGTTTATGAAAACTTAAAGTGAGCTGATCGAGCCGCGATTCGTGAGTATTTCGTTGCGACAAAGACACTTCAGTTTTCCAGCCATCTTGCCATTGATGTTCCCATTCAAGTTGGTAATCAAAGGTGTAATAATCCATTTCATACTCAGGCGATTGAGTCCAAATACTTAACGCGATAACTTGAAATGAATAACGATTAAAGCCAGCTTGGTGGCGCCGGGGATCGTCTATTTTTGCGCCATAGCGTAAACTTTGAATCGGCGATTGAGTTCTAAATTCAATCGGGCCCGCGCCAGGCAAATTGAGTTGAACTGGCTTAGCTTGAGTATTAAACGTCATGATCAGAGCTAGCGATAAGAAATGTGACAATTTCATCGGTTAATCATCTGTTGAAAAAAGTTTGTTACCCGTTGTTCAATATAAAACTGCGGTCGCCATGGATACTTGCCTTCAATAAAGCCAACGTGACCACCGTGCTGAGTGAGTTGATACTCGACAAATAACGATAGTTGTTCTTTGGTTGGAATAACAGCCTCACTCATAAAAGGATCATCTTTGGCGTGTAAAATTAAACTCGGCGTGCGAATCTTTTTTAAGTCGGGTAGAGCGCTGCATTGTTGATAATAGTCCTGGGCGCTGCTAAAGCCATGTAGCGGCGCGGTGACCAAGCTATCAAACTGGTGAAAATTGGTTATCTTGCTAAGATCTGAGCCACATAGCAAATGCTCCACAAGTTGTGGGACTTTCTGCATTTTAAGCGCTAAGTTTGCTTTCATTCGTTTTAGCAGATGGTGCTGATATACTCGGGAAAAACCTTGTTTTAAGCGTTGCTGGCAGGCTGATAAATCAAGCGGAGGGGAGATTGCTACGGCGGCAGAAATTAAACTATCGTCTTGGTGTTTCGCTAAGTATTTTAACAACATATTGCCACCTAAGGAGTAACCGACACCATAAAGGTCACACATCGGGAATCGTTGTTTTAAGTGCGTTAGCAGGTATCTAGCATCTGTTGTCTCACCCGAATGATAAGCCCTACTTAGTCGATTAGGCTCGCCAGAGCAGCCCCTAAAGTGCATGATTACTCCAAGCCAATGATGTTTTTTGATTGCGGTGAGTAATCGTGAGGCATAATGGGATTTTATTGAGCCTTCTAGACCGTGAAACAAAACGATCAATGGTCCCTGATAGTTTTCAGGTGGTGGCGTAGTCCAGACTAAATCGACAAAGTCGCCATCGGGCAGCTCTAAACGTTGTTGGTGACCCAATGATTTATCGCGGCGCGTTAGAAAATCAGCCAAGATCGTTTGCGCATGTGGCCCTTTTGCCCACCAGGCTGGCTTAAATTCACGTTGTTTAATCGTCATTGTTGTGGTCAAAATCCTGTTATTTTTGATTTAGCATCATCAAACTTGCTAATTGCTCACTGGTTAAGCTTTCGAGTGCAACGCCACTAAAAATCAAACAACTTAAAATATTGGCTTGGGCCTCGGGATTGTCGGTTGGAAGCTCGGGTAAGCAGCTAACAAGTTGTTGTTGCTGCTGACGCTCCAGCGATAACTCCATCGCTAACATTGATTGGTACTGCTTAGTATTTAATTGCGACTTTAGCTCACGTCGTAACGCTCTGAATGGGGATATTAGTTGCTGCTGCCATTGCTGGCAATGGCTCAATAAGCTGCTAAGTTGTAGCTCATCGATAGCGCAGCCTTGTTGCTCAGCATAACCACAGAGCAAGAACAAATTAACATTGAGTTGGTAGTTGTCTTGTAGATGAAGCAACAGCTGTTGTATTTTTGGGTAGTGGACTAACGAGTAGTCCCACAGTCCGTCACTGGTCAATACAATCCGATGATGCTCACTCACGATAGTCCGCACTCTAGTTCAAACGCCGCTTCTTGTTCTTCTATTTGCTCTTGCAGATCAAACCACTCCATTTCC
>JABSRS010000066.1:4470-11868 GCA_013214885.1 Gammaproteobacteria bacterium | reverse complement strand
GTCGCAAAAATCCAGTTGTTAGATAAGCGCAGTGATTCAGCAATTATCGATATTAACTTGTTGTTTAATACCGGTGTTGCCGTTGACCCTGAAGGTAAAAAAGGACTATCAGCATTACTTACTGCGATGCTAACTCAAGGGGGCAGTGATGTTCATAGTTACAATGAACTAAAGCAACTTTCTTACCCATTGGCGGCATCATTTTATGGTCAAGTTGATAAAGAAATGTTTAGCCTGCGCTCACGAGTACATCGCGATAACCTAGCGAGTTGGTACCCACTACTGATGGAACAGCTATTAACACCAGGCTGGCGCAGTGATGATCTTGAACGATTGCGCACCGATTTAATCAACAGTATTGAGTCAGGACTAAAAGCGTCAAATGACGAAGAACTCGGTAAAGAGGTGCTCTATAGCAAGCTTTATCAAGGCCACGCGTATCAAAGTCTTAACTTAGGGGATATTTCAGATCTAAAGTCGATCACCCTTGAAGATTTACAAGCCTTTTACGCTGAGCAACTTACCCAGGGTAATTTAACCTTAGGTGTTGCTGGTGATATGTCAGATCAGATGCTTAAACAGCTCACCATCGATTTGGGCCAGCTAGCACTTGGTGACAATAAGCGATTAACCATTGCCAAGGCACCGAGCTTAACTGGCCATCATGTGACTATCGTCGATAAGCCAGGTTTAAAATCAACGGCGGTCAGCTTTGGTTTCCCACTTAACTTAACGCGTAGTGATGACGACTGGGTAGCAATGTGGTTAGTACGTTCATGGCTTGGTCAGCATCGCTCGCACAATAGCTTTTTGTATCAACGAATTCGCCAAATTCGTGGCATGAACTACGGTGATTACTCGTACATTGAGTACTTCCCGCGCGGCATGTATCGCACTCAACCTAACTCGAACTTGGGTCGTAGCGAGCAAATATTCCAAGTGTGGTTACGTCCTTTACGTGATAACAAAGACGCCCACTTTGCAACACGGGTCGCGATGTTTGAACTTGACAAGTTGATTGAAAATGGTTTATCGCCAGAGCAATTTGATGCGACCCGTAATTTCTTGAAAAATTACGTGCCGCAACTGGTTGCTAGTCAAGATCGCCAATTGGGTTATGCCCTCGATAGCGAGTTCTATGGCACGGGTGATTTTGTTGATATGGTCCGTAACAAATTAGCGACCTTGGATGTCAAACAGGTTAATGCCGCCATTAAGCGTCACTTATCGACGAAAGACATTCAGTATGTATTTGTTAGTGGCGATGCCAAAGACATGGCACAGCGTTTAAGCACTGAGCAAATCTCACCAATGAGCTACAACGCCGAGAAACCACTAGCGTTGACGGATCAAGATAAACAGATTTCTCAATACCGATTAAATATCGATAGTGTTGAAACAATTGCGCTAGATAAGGTATTTAAATAGGCTGATTATTGATTAATCACTGAGTATCACTAAGGTCGCTTTGCAAAAAGCGGCCTTTTTTACTACTTTAAATAGGGGACTATTAAAATGTAAGGAAGTATTTTGCGTAAGATTATTGTGATCTTGGTTATTTCGGTATTGCTGTTAGTGGGTGCGACAGGCTTGGCGGCTAATTATCACCAATTATCCACCGTGGCTTTTCTCAATAAAGTAGCGATAAAATTATCGCTGGTTCAGCCTTATTCACCGTTAATAGCCTTACCGCAGCGTTATAAAGATATTGCGGTTAGCTGGCCTCAAAATTTAGCTTTTCCACGGATTATTTTCACCAAATTACGCCACTGGAATGGCCTCACGACTCCTGAGTTTTATTCACAACGTCTTATTAACATTAAGCAACAACGCTTAGGTTTTCGTTCGAAATGTCCGCAAAAAAAACTTGCTGGTGCTGTTCATTGTTTCCTCGAACAACCGAGTTTGACTAATTTAAGGGATCTTGAGCAACGCTTGAATAAATACCGGCTGACCAACCCGAAGGCATTATCTGACTACGGTAATGCTTGGCGATTTGTATTGCTTTACGATATTGCCAAGGCTGCCCCTAATTTTTCATCGTCAATTACGGTTGAGATTGAAAACAAACTCGCGCAAATGCTAGAAAAATATCTCCAATTACTCGATCAAGAGTCGGCATCATTGTGGCATGGTCGTTCCAATTTAGCGGCCACTGCCTTTTTAATTGCCAGTGTGCTTGAGACCAATACGGTAAACCATCAAGCATTATATGCGCGAGCCTATGGCCATTTTGCTGATTTTTATCGGGCTATTGCTGCCACGGAAACATGGCCTGAAGGTTACAATTATTGGATTAATAACCGCGCGTTACCAGTGATTTTAGCGTTGTCGGCATTTAAGAATCATCAAAGCGAGCCCGCGATGGCACAGCAGGTACTCAATACGATAAAGCGAATTGGATTGTGGCATATTTATTTGACCCGCAGCGATTTTAAAATTGAAGGCTGGGGTGATGAAGGACCAAGAATTGATTTAAAAGATGAGACGGCCAAAGTTATTGACGCGATTGCTCAGATTACCGACGACGTTGTTTTCTATGAGTTTGCCCAGCGGATTAGGTTAAAACATAAAACCGCGAGTTATTACGGTGGTCACCGCTGGTTGTTGCCTTTTTTGTATGCCAACAGCTTTATAAATTCACCGTTATTAAGTAATAATAAGTTATCTTTTACTGATATTGAATTGCCAACCAGTGAGCTATTTGGGGCAAATTATACCAATCATTTAAGCATCCGCAGTGATTGGTCACCCGAGGCTACGTTTATTACCTTTCGAGCGGGGCATAGTTTTACTCATCATCAAAATTATGATGCTGGGCATTTTACTATTTTTAAAGGGGTACCACTGGCGGTTAATGCCAGTCGCTATAATGGGGCGGTGAGTAGTGGCAATCGTAAGTATTTTGGCGTGCGTACGGTGGCAAAAAACAGCTTGCTGATCCAAAAAGCAGATGAAGAGGTTAAGCCCAATCACTTATTTGATCTCAATGTTGCCGATGGTGGGCAACGTTTAGTGATGCCAACGGGAAGTGCGATCACGGGTTTTGAACATTGGCAGCAGCTGCTTAACCAAAAGCAACACGTCGAAGGTGCCAAGTTGAGCCGTTATCAATTTCAGCCCAATGTATTTACGGCCATTACCGCTGATTTAACCGCCAGCTATAACTCTAATCGCTTTGATGATAACGGTGGTAAAGGCAAAGTTAAACGGGTTGAGCGAACCCTAGTTTATGTAATGGCGCAGAACCTGATGCTAGTGTATGACAGTTTAACCACCACCGATAGCGCGTACAAAACCAAATGGCTGCTCCATACCATTAATCGTCCCCTATTTGATCAGATGCTGCTGCTCAAAGGCACTCGAGATAATGGGATCTTAACAACGGCGTCCACTCACACCAAAATAGTCAATGGCGATAGCTCGCTGGACTTAGATATTTTGCTGCCAAAGCAGTCCCAGACTGGTGTCATCGGGGGGCCTGATTATCGTTTTTATGTTGAAGTCGACGGTGATGATTCAGAGCTTGATGGTCAAAACTTCACCCAGGGTGCTAAGGAAGCTCGATGGTATGACTTACCCCAATGGCGGCTTGAAATTTCACCGCTTGAGCAGGCAACTCAAACTCATTATTTAATTGCGCTGCAACCGCGGATTACGGCTGACAATATGGCAGCAATTGCGCCGATTAAACTAGATTCGGCGACTGTTAGCGCCACGGTATTTGATAATCTATTGGTGCTAGCAAGCTTTAAAAGTGCTCAATCACAATTTGAACTTGAGCAAGCTGTCGATACCCTTGGGTTATTTACTGATAAGACGTCGGTGTTAGCCCTTAAAAATCATAAAAACTAAGCAATTGATAAGTTTCCCTTGGAGCCAGGTTTTAATTATATTAGATTAACTAACAAGATTAACGGCTTAATTAATATTGAATTAATTGACTAACAACCTAAGTTCCTGAAAATAATAAGTGGTTACCCAAATGAAATTACAACTTGATTTTATCTCCGATGTCTCTTGTCCTTGGTGCATTATTGGTTATGCGGGATTGGCACAGGCGATGGCTCAATTGCCTAACGCTATTGAGGTTGAATTAACCTTTATGCCGTTTGAAATTAATGCCGATATGGCACCCGAGGGCGAGCCCTTGGCCAGTTACTTATCCCGCAAATATGGGATGTCAGCCAGCCAAAGGGCCGACAATATTGCAACCTTAACTAAGCGTGGTCTTGAAGTGGGGTTCGAATTTATGCCACTGGAGCAACGCCATGTCTATAACAGTTTTGATTGTCATCGCTTATTGCATCTTGCCCTACAGCATCAGTTACAAATCCCACTTAAATTAGCATTGTTTGAGGCGTACTTTCGCCGTGGCGTCGACATTAGTAACAAAGATATGCTGCGCCAAATAGCGATTGATGTTGGGTTAAACACCTCATTGGTCGATCAGTTGCTTGATAGTGATTTATATCGAACCGAGGTGCGCCAATTACAGAAAAAATATCAGCAATCAGGTGTCAGCGCGGTGCCGATGTTAATTATCAATAACAAGTATGGGATCCCTGGAGCACAAACCGCTCAGGGTTATTTAGAGATCTTACAAGATATTATTAGGGAAAATAGCTAACGATGTTTGCCATAGCAACGTGTATCTTGCCCGAGAATGCCTTACTAAAAGTCTATCAACAAAACGGTGCATTTACTGATTGCTACTTTGTTGATATTGCAGTTGAAATAAGCCATCGCCAATATGTTGAGGCGTTTTATACCACCTGGCTATTTAAGCTCGAAAGAATACTTTTAACATGGCTGGTGTCGAAACCATCGACCGACGAGCAGGTGGTACAGCTAGCTACAGCACAAATCGATGTCTTTGCCGCTTGGCGTGTTGAACGTCGCTGCGACAAACAGATCCTATTGTGTGATTATCAAAACCGCACCAGATCATGGTTAATGATTGAGTCAATTGAGAGCGAAAAGGGCAAGTTTACTCGACTCTATTTTGGCTCTGCGGTGGTGCCAGTTAACACCAATTCAGCAGGGGAAGGTTCATTTGTTTTTGCTTTTAAGGCACTTTCGTGGTTTCATAAAGTCTATTCAGCTGGATTATTACGTGCGGCAACGTCACGGATTATGAGGATAAATAATGAAATTAGTTCATAGCAATCAAAATAATATATTAGTGCATAATGCAAAAAACTTAATTGAAGCTCAAGGTATTGAGACAGCGCTAAAGAATGAATTTGTTCAAGGGGGCGTTGGTGAAATATCGGCCATCGACTCATGGCCTGAGGTGTGGGTATTAAATGACGCTGATTATGAGCGAGCGATAAAAATCATTGCAACAACCAATGACAATGCGGTTGACTGGGTTTGTGAGCAATGTGCCGAGCCCAATGATCCCTCGTTTGAGATCTGCTGGAATTGCCAGCATGAAAAAGCAGTTACTGAGCAATAGCTATAAAAAAAGGAGCCGAGTAGGCTCCTTCATACTGTATTACTTTCTATTGGCTCTGCTGTACTAAAGTGCTGCCACTTGAACAGCAAGTCGCCGTAAACCATCACTACTTCGGCGGACTTCGTAATGCCACAGGCATTACGGTTCTACCTTCGTTCGGAGCTCTGGTGTAGCATCCATGCTGCTCAAGCTTGCTTTATCAAATACCAACACTTTCATTCAATTATGTACCTAGCAACAGTTAAAGTGGACATAGCCATTTCTATTAGCCCGCAACCGCCATGCCAGCGATTTGGTGCCAGTAACCATTACAATCAATCGTATTGTCGAGTGGATAGCGTTTAGGCTCAGTTAACTGGGCTTTAAAATCATCAATTAGCGATAGCGTCGCTAATGATTCAGGGCTTAGTCTGACAATGTCGACCCCTGCATTTTTCATGTCTTGAATGTCGTTAATTAAGTTATAGCAATAACCTGACATGGTTTGAACACCATTAAGGACAAATACCTTTTGGCCTTCACGAGAATTCATTTTTAAACCATTGGGGTAGCTAATACAGCAATAGCGGCAGTCATCCTTTGGACGATTTTCAGCGCGGGCGGTGAAACAGCGTGCGGAATAGGCTAATGGGATTTGACCGTAACTAAAGACTTCAACTTCAAACTGATCACGAATTCCAGCGTCGATTGCCTCTTTTAATAAGGTTTTTAACCAATCGCCCGATAGTTCAACTGGCATCACCCAACGGATCATCCCTTGAGATAATAAGACCTTCAATGTCGGGATATTATAACAATTGATCGCTGGACCAATCACGAAGGGTAGATCCATGTCTTGAGCAATTTGCACTGCGGCCAAGTCGTTAGCTTCAATTTGAACTTGACCATTTTTAATCAATTGACGCATCGTCATCAGTTCGGCGGCAGATTCGAGCAATGCCATGGTTGATAAAACCACTTGTTGACCAGACTCGCTGATTTTATTGGCCAGGGCAATCCAATCTTTTGCTTTTAATTCTCGGCGTTTCGAACAAACCGTTTCGCCAAGGTAAATGATGTCAGCACTGGATCTCATCGCTTGCTGGTAAAAGTCTTCAACAGTATCTTTGGGCCAAAAATATAAGATAGGGCCTAGGGAAAATTTCATGTTCGGCTCCTATTGCCATTTGCGGTGGTATGCACCGAGAGTGGTTTGACTGCCTTCAGATAGCTTAGCTAAAGCCGTCATCCATTGGTCTTTAACCTGGTAATTATCAGGATCTTGTTTGTAATGATCGATGGCGCTGCGCCAAGTGCTCGCTACCTGTTGGACATAGGCAGGGCTGCGTTGGCGCCCTTCAATCTTAAAGGACACAATGCCTGCTTTGGCAAGTTCTGGTAACAATTCTAACGTATTTAAACTGGTTGGCTCTTCCAGGGCATGATATACATTGCCTTCGACTTCAAAACGGCCTTTACACAAGGTCGGGTAGCCAGCATTTTCATCCTTGGTGTAGCGATCAATTAATACCCCGTTTAAGCGTGACTCGGTGCCTTGTTCTGTTTCTGACCAACGGACATATTTTGCTGGCGAGCACGCACCCGCTGTATTGGGTGATTCGCCCGTCATATATGAGGATAAGTAACAACGACCTTCAGCCATAATACATAAACTGCCAAAGGCAAAGACTTCCAGCGGCACTGGGCTAGTACGGGCTAGTTGTTTGACTTGTTGGACCGATAACACGCGAGGTAATACCACGCGGGCGACATCAAAATTGTTATGGTAGTACTTGATCGATTCGAGGTTGGTGCTTGAAGCTTGCACCGATAAATGACGCTCAACATCTGGGTATTTCTCTGCGGCATATTGCAATACGCCAATATCAGAAATAATCAAGGCGTCGACCCCGACATTAACCGCATTATCGACCGCATCTTGCCAGCGTTGCCATTGG
>JABSRS010000066.1:0-4460 GCA_013214885.1 Gammaproteobacteria bacterium | reverse complement strand
AAGTATTAATGGCAATATGAAGTTTTTTGCCATGTTGGTGAACGTATTCCGCCGCTTTTTCTAGTTTTTTACCGCTAAAATTTAAGCCAGCAAAATGGCGGGCATTGGTGTCATCTTTCATACCAATAAATACGGCATCCGCGCCGTGATCGATTGCTGATTTTAATGCTGGTAAATTGCCAGCGGGGCAAAGAAGCTCCATAAATACATGCTCTCATATTGATTTTGCCGAAATCATAAAAAGACCAGCCCAAACCGACCTTGATTTTGAACAAGTGCACCGCTAAAACCGCCATAGAAGCGGCCTTAATTGACGTAAATCATTTTAATTGTCGACATCATTTATATAATAATCTTTTTGATCAACCGAGCCGCTTAATGTTTACTCAACTTTCCGCTGTTATTTTTAAAAATGCCCCCGTTGTTTTAAAACCACTATTATCGATTGTGCCTTTTGTGGTGCAAAAAAAAGCACTTGAGCATACGCTAAGCCAGTTATTCGCAGAGGCATTAATTGATGGTGACTTTGAATTTTTAACTGATCGCTGGTTAAGAATATCGGTCACTGATTTGAATTTAGATTGGATGGTTAGTTTTGATGGCGAAAAGCTATTGATTGAACCGCAAGGGCATCCTGTTAAGCCGTTTGATGTCTCTTTTAGTGCCAGTGGTGATGATTTATTATTGATCGCTGCCCGCAAAGAAGATCCCGATTCGTTATTTTTCCAGCGTCGCTTGATTATTGAAGGTGATACCGAGCTTGGGCTAGAAGTGAAAAACCTCATTGATAGTGTCGAGCTTGACGGACTGCCAACGTTCGTCAACAGTGCCGTAAACTTTAGCGCCGAACAAATCGAGTTAAATAACGCTGTTAATGGATAATCTGAGCACTAAACTTCATATGTTTGGTGCTAGCCATTAACTTGCTAAACTGATCTTGTTTGAGATGAATTAAGGTCTGATGATCACCAGCCTCTAGATAAACATCACTAAGATCATCTAGTGCTTCGTCATAAATTGAATTGACATGATAAGCTGATGCCAGTGCAGGAATCGCACCTTGCTGGCAATCTTGAAACATTACATCTAGTTCTTTCTCATGAACTAGGTGCAGACTGACCGCTAAATGTTCTTGGAGCTTATGCAAGCTGATTTTTCGATCAGCTGGAAGCACCGCCATCAAATGACGACCTTCATGATCTTCAAGCATCACCGCCTTAGCGATGTTTTTCGCTGGAATTTTAGCGGCAATTGCTGAACTAATCGAACTGGATGAAAGCGGGTGTCCGACGATGCTAAAACTAATATTTTGGTGATTTAGAAACTCGTCAACTCGGGTTGAAATGCTCATGATTATCTCCTCGAAAATAAGGGTAACTCATCAAGTATATACCCCTAGCTTGATTTTGTTCAATTGATAAAATATCGGACTTAAAATAGAAATTGTTGGTTTTTTGAACTAAACTAAAGATTATCTTAATGCTGGATTTCTCTGATGTATCGACTGGTCATAGGGATAATCTTTTGGTGTCCCTTCTTATTTTATGCTCAGGCTCAAAGTGAGCAACCTCCCACAACGGCAGCAGCTGTAGCCACTGTAGTTCGCGTGCCAGTGTTGGCCATCGACGGTGCAATTGGTCCTGCCGTTAGTGATTATCTGATTGAACAAATTACCGCAATAAACCTCGAAGCCCGCGCCCCCGCTATTTTTATTACGATTGATACGCCTGGTGGTTTAAGTTCCAGTTTGCGTGATATTAACCAGCGGATCTTAAGTTCGAATATTCCGATAGTGTGTTTGGTTTATCCTCAGGGAGCTCGAGCCGCCAGCGCAGGCACTTACTTACTTTATGCCTGTCACGTTGCAGCGATGGCCACCGCGACTACTCTGGGCGCGGCAACGCCAGTAATGATTGCGGGTCCGATGCCCAAACCTAACCAAGAGCAGGAAAAAAGTGCCAAACCTTCGGCAATGGAAAATAAAATTCTTAATGACTCTATTGCTTATATTCGCTCGTTAGCCCAGCTACGACAGCGTAATGAAGAGTGGGCCGAGTTGGCTGTTTCCGAGGCGGCGACACTCACGGCTGATGAAGCACTTGCGATGAACGTCATTGATTTAATGGCGCAATCCCCTGAGCAACTCCTTGGTTTACTTAGCGACCCCAATTTAACGATCAACCAAGATGGTGTGATATTTGATTTAGCAGCTGCGACGTTAGATTATCGAGTCCCTGATTGGCGCAGTATGTTTATTGCGACCATTACTGACCCTAATATTGCATACATCCTGATGTTAATCGGGGTCTATGGCTTGTTACTTGAGTTCTATAATCCTGGAATTGGTGTGGCTGGCGTGACAGGTGCTATTGCATTATTTATTGGTTTATATGCGTTGCAGATGCTGCCGTTAAATTATGCGGGTTTAGGCTTGTTGCTACTTGGCATTGCATTTTTGGTTATTGAGTCGATGATGCCAAGTTTTGGGGTCTTTGGCATTGGCGGTTTGATTGCGTTTGTGATTGGTTCGATTTTTCTAATTGATACTGACCAACCGCAATATCAGGTGTCGTTGTCATTGATTGCGACTATCGCGCTTACCTCTGGGTTATTTATCGTCTTTGCGTTGGGCTATTTATGGCGATTGCGTAGTAATCCAGTGGTCACTGGACTTGAATCTTTACTTAACTCATCAGGGGTGGTTGAGCAGGACTTTACGGGGGATGGCTTTGTGATACTCAATGGTGAGCGCTGGGCTGTTTATTGTCCACAAGCCCTTAAACAAGGAGATGTGGTGGATGTTGAGTCGATTGATGGCTTAATTCTTAAGGTGTCTAACCATAAAAATCGGAGGTTGCCATGAGAGGCTTTATCCTAGATAGCAATATGCTCATTACCGCGTCATTGATCATCTTTGTCTTGGCGCTGATTATTAGCGTTTTCAGGGTGCTGCGAGAATATGAACGTGGGGTAATATTTTTCCTTGGCCGTTTTCAGGAGGTCAAAGGTCCAGGCTTAATTATAGTGATCCCAGTGATTCAGCAAATGGTCAGAGTTGATTTGCGGACCGTGGTGATGGATGTACCGAGTCAGGATGTGATTAGCCGAGATAATGTTTCCGTTCGAGTTAATGCGGTGATTTATTTTAGGGTGATCGATTCGCAAAAGGCGATTATTAATGTTGAAGACTTCTTACAAGCGACGTCACAATTAGCGCAAACTACATTGCGCTCGGTGTTAGGTCAGCATGAGCTCGATGAAATGCTCGCCAATCGGGAGATGCTCAATTCAGATATTCAGGGGGTGCTTGACACTCGCACTGATGGTTGGGGCATTAAGGTCTCAAATGTTGAAATCAAACATGTCGATCTTAATGAAACAATGATCCGAGCGATTGCGCGTCAAGCCGAAGCCGAACGGACCCGTCGCGCCAAAGTGATCCATGCTTCTGGTGAGCTAGAGGCCTCGGGTAAGTTGGTTGAAGCGGCCAGTAAATTAGCCACTGAACCCAATGCGATCTTACTACGCTATTTACAAACCTTGACTGAAATTGCTGGCGAAAAAAATTCAACCATTTTATTTCCAATGCCAACTGATTTACTCAGTGGTTTATTTAATCCACAGGTTCAAGCGAGTAATAAAAAAAGGTCTGATGATGGCTAGTTATTTAATTACGGGTGGAACGGGTTTAATTGGATCCGCACTTATTAAGCAATTATTACAGGGACCCAATGCGATCACTGTGTTAACCCGCGATAAAAATAAACTGCGACGATTATTACCCGTAAAAGTTAAAGGGATCACCCAATTGAGCGAAATTCCTCCTGAGCAAGAGATTGATTATGTGATTAATTTAGCTGGTGAGCCGATAGCGGATAAACGTTGGAGTAACATTCAAAAACAAAAATTGTGGGGCAGTCGGGTCGAATTAACTCAACGATTGGTCGATTGGTTAACCACCAGAATAAACCAACCCAAGGCGTTAATTAGTGGATCTGCTGTAGGCTGGTATGGTGATTGTGGTGAGCGAGTGCTTACCGAACAGAATGAAGCTTGCGTTGAGTATACTCATCAGTTGTGTCAAGCGTGGGAGCAAGCGGCTTGTAAAGCAACCAAATTAGGCATTCGAGTTTGCATCATTAGAACGGGTTTAGTGATTAGCCCCCAAGGTGGTTTCTTGGCCAAGCTTAATTTGAGCTTTCGTTGTGGTTTGGGCGCGCGTTTGGGCGGTGGCGAGCAGTATATGTCGTGGATCCATCTGCAAGACATGGTACAAGCACTGATGTTTCTAGTGAGTCAGGACTCAACCGAAATGCGATTACCCTGTGGCTATTTTAATCTTACCAGCCCTAATCCAGTGACTAATCGAGAGTTTACCCAAGCATTTGCTAAACAATTAAGTCGACCCAGTTTCTTGGTTGTTCCCGCGATGGTGCTAACCACGTTGTTAGGTGAAATGG
>JABSRS010000065.1 GCA_013214885.1 Gammaproteobacteria bacterium | reverse complement strand
CGTCAGGATAAATCCATTGATCTTCTATAACAATCTCAGTTGTATCAATTGATGAGGTAGCACCTGTGTCCTCTCCAGTCGCTTGACCGATACACAGTACTGAATACAACCAAAAAAAAAGAAAGCAACCATTCCATCTCATCATGTGCAAAGTTCATCAATTATCTAGTATTCCAAAAAAGGATACAATCATTCTTTTCAACAAAAAGCAGTTGAGTTTAGCTCAAAAAAAAAGGCCACTCAATTGAGTAGCCTTTTTCAAATAATCGGCTGGCACCCTCACGCCTTAAATCGTGATAGCGTAAATCTTCAATGCTTAACTCATTGCGAACACGCTGAAAACCAGCAGTGACAGATCTCGGGTTGTAAGGGAAAATCAAAT
This sequence comes from Gammaproteobacteria bacterium, assembly GCA_013214885.1. Lineage (GTDB taxonomy): Bacteria > Pseudomonadota > Gammaproteobacteria > Enterobacterales > Psychrobiaceae > Psychrobium. The sequence goes on along the minus strand of JABSRS010000065.1, from coordinate 11,639 downwards.
CACCATCGTTTGGTTGCCGCTGAACAATATCAAATGAACCTGCCAGTAAGGGCACAATCATGTGATTACCTTCTTTTTTACGTGGGTCTTTGCGGTCACGAACCAATATGGTTTTGTGATCGATATTCAAATCATCCCAGCGTAATTTGCAAACTTCACCAATACGCATACAAGTTAATATTGAAAAATCGAGAATATCTAAAAAGGGAATGCGAGTTTTACCGTTAGAACGGTAGGCCATTCTTTCTTTTAGCCCGACTTTTAATCTCTCTAATTCATTTTCGGTAGGACGCCGAGTACGCTTTTGTGATTTACCAACTAAACCCATTTCAATCAGAACAGGCACTGCATCTTCAAACACTTTGAAGTTCGCTGAGATATTCCAAACGGGATCGGCCTTTTTCATCACACTGCGCAGATAAGCAATATCATGATAAATGGTTGCGGGGCCTGCACCGGCACTTCTACGGTTTTTGCAATGCTCGATTAAATCGCTGGTTCTAAGCTCATTGGTTCTAATTTTTGCGATGTCGCAATCCATCAACATCTTAATGACGTATTGCTTGGTGCGCCCAGTGTTGTTCCAAAGGTCGTGATCATTAAAAAATAAGTCGAGCAGTGCGCCGATGGAAACCGTTTTTTCCTTTAAAAACACATCGTTCTCTTCAAGGCGTGCCGAAGTCGCTTTGCCCCAAGAGCGTGCTAGTTCTTTTTTGCTGAATGTTTTTGACTCACGGTGTATAATCTGCGAGTTTTTTTTAACAACAATCTCAGCCTTGAAGCGTAAATTGCCATTTTTCAATTTGCGAGTTGTGATTGATAATGATGCCATCGTCCTACCTTTTTAGGCGTACTTTAGGTGTACTATAGTAAGAAATTGAGCGAAATTCAAGGCGATTAGAAGTAACTGGAACTAATGAATACACAAGTGAAAGCAGGCTCAAAGCCATACACAGCAAGTAATACGTACAAACACCGTATATCTATTGCACCGATGTTAGATTGGACTGATCGCCATTACCGTTATATGGCGCGTTTAATCAGTCGTCACCAGTTGCTTTACACCGAGATGGTGACTACTGGGGCGATTATTCATGGCAAGGGTGATTATTTGCGTTATAACGAGCAAGAGCATCCTATTTCGTTGCAACTTGGTGGTAGTAATCCTACTGATTTAGCCTTCTGTGCTAAGAAGGCCCAGGAATACGGCTACGATGAAGTCAATATTAATGTCGGTTGTCCGTCTGACCGCGTGCAAAACGGCAAGTTTGGTGCATGTTTAATGGCTGAGCCTAAGCTGGTGGCTGACGCGGTTGATGCCATGCGTAGCGTGGTTGATATCCCTATTACGGTAAAGCACCGTATTGGCATTGATGATCTCGATAGCTACCAATTTATGTGTGATTTTGTCGGTCAGGTTAGTGAAGCAGGTTGCACTGATTTTACGGTTCATGCTCGTAAAGCTTGGCTTAGTGGTTTAAGCCCTAAGCAAAATCGCGAGATCCCACCGCTGGATTACGAACGTGTTTATCAACTAAAGCGTGATTTTAGTGATCTCGCTATTTCAATTAATGGTGGGATTAAAACCTTAGAGCAAGCTAGCGAGCATTTAAAATATGTCGATGGCGTGATGATTGGGCGCGAGGCTTATCATAATCCGTATATCTTGTCGCAAGTTGACTCGATGTTCTATCAAGACGATAGCGTTGTATTAACCCGTCATCAAGTGATTGAACATATGATTGAGTACATTGAACGTCATTTAAGTGCTGGTGGCCGCATTAATCATATTACCCGTCATATGCTAACGGTATTTGTTGGTTTGCCCGGGGCCAAAATGTGGCGTCGCCATATTAGTGAGAATGCGCATAAACCTGGCGCTGGTATCGAAGTGATTGAACAGGCTTTGTCTTATATCTCGATTCCTGAGACTGCTTAATTAAGGCGATTGGTATAACGGTCAAATAGACCATATTTCGGTGTGGTTGCTATTTTCATTGTCATGAATATTATTTAAATGTCTAAATAACAACTAGTTACTAATTGGCATGTAAGTTGTATTAATTTAGTTATTAATATAAATTATAGTGTAATTTTTAAGGAGTAACCATGAGTCTACTAATGCGTTTTCGTAAAGATACTCAAAATGCCGTGATATCAGGGATCTGCGCTGGCTTTGCTAGAGAGCTTTCAGTCAAAAGAAAATGGGTCCGGATAGCGGTGTTAATTTCGTTATTATTGATGCCTCCCGTCACAATCATTTTGTATATAATTGGTAGCGTTGTGCTGCCTCCTCAGAGCCGTTGGCTCGATTAATCGCTAGGTCTGCTGCTTTTTTATTAACCAATATATTGTTGCTAGATTGTTTGCTGGCATAGCTTTGGTATACTCTTGTTTCTGTTGATAGTTTTTATGTTAGTTTTTTGATGGTTTAGCGCAACCAAGGTTGCGACTAGTCTTTTATTATTTAAACCAAGTATATGATGGGATTGATATGGTCACTTTAAATAAACCGATGATTGCAGGGACCACCTTCGCGGTCATTTTTGTTGGTTGGTTATTGTCGATCTGGTGGAGCTCGGAACCAGATATTTTTGATGTTAAAGCCTTAACGATTGAGCAAGCTCAACAACTACAAGTTGAACCCGTGGTAGGGTTCGCTACGACCACTGTAATGATTGAATTAACTAAAACCTTGCTTGATAAGCCAGGTGGTTATATCACTAACGACAAACTGCCACCTTTTGTGATGTTGGATAATATGCCAGCGTTTGAGTTTGGGGTGTTGCAACAACTTAGAGATATGGCGTTGGTCATGCGTAATGATTTTAGTCGTTCGCAATCACAATCAATTGAAGATCCAGATTTAGTTAAGGCCCAGCCAAGTTACAATTTTGATAACAGCCGCTGGATTTTACCCAGTACCGAAAGTGAATATCAAAAAGCGGTTAAACATTTAGAGTCGTATCGTCTTCGATTAGCTAATACTCAGTCTGACGCTCAATTTTATGCCCGCGCTGATAACTTAAATGAATGGCTCCAAGAAGTTGAAAAACGTTTGGGTAGTTTATCGCAACGCTTAAGTACTAGCGTTGGTCAAGATCGAATTAATACTGACCTTGCTGGTGACAGCGGGGCTATGCAGTCAACTAATATGGCGGCGGCGCAGCAGATTAAAACCAGTTGGTGGCAGCTTGATGATGTGTTTTATCAAGCGCGTGGTGCTAGCTGGGCATTGCTGCATTTACTCAAAGCAATTGAGATAGATTTTCAGGGCGTGCTTGAAAAGAAAAATGCCTTAATTAGTTTACGACAAATAATCCGGGAACTAGAGCAGACTCAAGAGACTGTTTGGAGCCCAATGATTTTAAATGGCAGTGGATTTGGCATGATGGCTAACCACTCGCTAGTAATGGCAAATTGATTTAAACAAACTTTTAACTCAAGGATAAGTAATGATTAACAAGAAGATGTTGCTAGCAAGTGCAATTGCTGCCGCAGTAAGTGTTCCAGTACATGCCGATGCGATTGGTATTTATGTCGGTGCTCAAGCTTGGCAAAATGAAGCCAAAGGTGGCTTTGCCGAAAATACTAACTTAGCGACTTTTGCTTTTAAAGAGCAAACGAATAGCAGTTTTTACGCTAAATTCGAGCATCCATTACCACTTATTCCTAATTTACGTCTTCATATTGGGAAATTCTTGATAACGATTTGGTTGGGTTTGATATCGGGATAACCGCTAAATATTTAAGCGGTGATTTCTCGGTTAGCGGTACAACTACTGATGATAAACTAGCAACTAGCTTTGAAGATGCATCACTGTGGATCCCAATGGCTTACGTTAGCACTAAAATCGCTATCCCAATGACTGGTCTTTTTGTCTACGGCGATGTTAACTTTGTGTCTTATGATGACAACTCAGTGCATGATTACGAAGTCGGTATTGGCTATAATTTTGTTGATAACATGGTGGTTGATGTTGCATTCACCGTTGGTTACCGTGAAGTTGGGATTGAACTTGATGATGTTGATGATATTTACGCTGATCTAACCTTTGAAGGTTATTTTGCCGGTATTGAAGTACATTTCTAAGTACACAAGCCTAAATAAATAGTAAGGAGCCTGACGGCTCCTTTTTTTGTTTTTAACCACCGCTTGGTTATACCATAAAGTTATAAAAAGTCGTTTTTTATTCTTTTGTGTTATCTATGTGCCTAGTTATTATGGTCTCATTCGCAATGGGGCATCATGTGCTAGGTAAATTATGCTATTACAACAATTAAGTACTTTGGGCAGTCCGCTGTCACAACAACAGGTCACTTCTCTTCAACAAGCTACGGCCAAAATGTCGCCGGTTGAACTCTCTTGGGTTAGCGGTTATTTGGCGGGTCTAGCTCAGTCAAATAGCGCAGGAGCTGCTGTTGCTACGCCATCACCTAGTGCAACGTTAACCGTGCTTTATGGTTCGCAAACGGGTAATGCTAAAGGCGTTGCCACTCAGGTAGCCAATGCGGCCACTGAGCAGGGTATTAGCGTTAACTTAGTCTCAATGGCTAATTATAAGACCAAATCCCTGAAGCAAGAGACCCATTTACTGATCGTTGTCAGTACGCATGGCGAAGGCGAGGCACCTGATGACGCGATCCAATTACATCAATTTTTAGCGAGTAAGCGCGCGCCGAAACTCGAGTCATTGCAATATGCAGTACTGGGTCTTGGTGACACTAGCTATGAGTTTTACTGTCAAACAGCGATTGATTTCGATCAGCGTTTAGCGGCACTCGGCGCGCAATCAATTATTGAGCGTCAAGACTGTGATGTTGACTATGATGACGATGTTGCTAAGTGGCAAACTAGTATTCTTGAATCAGTTGCTACTGCGCTAGCTCAGTCAACCAATGTCGTTGTCGACTCGGTAGCCCCCGTTGCTAGTTCGCAATACTCAAAGCAAAATCCATTAAGTGCGACATTATTAGCGAGCACTAAAATTACTGCCCGTGGTGCTAATCGTGATGTCAGACACGTTGAAATTTCACTAGCAGACTCAGGGCTAACTTATCAGCCAGGTGATGCGCTAGGCGTATGGTTTGATAATGACTCGGAATTAGTTAATGAGCTGATCGAACTAGTTGGCTTAGATGCTCAAGAGCAAGTGAATGTTAATGACCAAACCATCACGTTAGCCCAAGCACTTACCGAGTCTTTTGAGCTCACGCAATTACACCCTGGTTTTGTGACCAGCTTTGCCCAAGCTACTGGGCACGGTGAACTAGCCGCAATTGGTGATGATAAAGCTGGCGTGCGTGAATTTATTGCTAATCGGCAGGTGATTGATGTGGTTCGTCAATATCGCGGTGCATTAACCAGTGAGCAGCTATTGGCTGCGCTACGTAAATTAACGCCACGTCTTTACTCCATTGCCTCAAGTGCCAGTGAAGTCGAAGAAGAAGTTCATTTAACGGTTGCCGTTGTTGAGTATCAAGCCTTTGATCACCAGCACCAAGGCGCAGCATCGAGCTTTTTAGCCCATCGTTTGGATGAAGATGCCTCGGTTCGAGTATTTGTTGAACCCAATGATAACTTCCGCCTGCCAAGTGAAGACAAGTCAGTGATTATGATTGGTCCAGGTACTGGCATTGCCCCTTTTAGAGCCTTCTTACAGCAACGTGATAATGACGGCGCGTCGGGTCAAAACTGGTTGTTCTTCGGTAATCAACATTTCACCGATGACTTTTTATACCAAACTGAGTTACAAGATTTTAAAGAGCGCGGCGTGTTAAACCGCATTGATTTGGCGTTCTCGCGAGACCAAGAACATAAAATATATGTTCAAGATCGCATTAAAGAGCAGGGTCAAGATTTATACCAATGGCTCGAGCAGGGGGCATCGTTGTATGTCTGTGGCGATGGCAGCAAAATGGCCAAAGATGTTCACCAAGCATTGCTTGAAGTTATTGAGCAATACGGCAACAAATCTACCGAACAAGCACAAGAATACTTAATTGAGCTTCGCGACAGCAAGCGCTACCAGAAGGATGTTTACTAATGAGTGATGTTAAATTAGCGGCTAACGAATATATTAAGGCCGATAGTAACCTGCTGCGTGGCACGATTGAAGAAGGGCTGCAAAACCATATTACTGGCGCGCTTTATGTCGATGATACCCAGTTATCTAAATTCCATGGCTTTTATCAGCAAGATGACCGTGATTTACGCGCCGAGCGTCAAGCACAAAAACTAGAACCGCTGCACAGCTTTATGCTACGTGCTCGTGTGCCTGGTGGTGTTTGTACGCCCCAGCAATGGCTCGATATTGACGCGATTGCTGGCAAGTTAACCATGAATCAAAGTATTCGTTTAACCACGCGTCAAACGTTTCAATATCACTGTATCTTAAAGCGTAACCTCAAGCCGCTGATCCAAGCCTTAGATTTATCATCGCTTGACTCAATTGCAGCCTGTGGCGATGTTAACCGTAACGTGATGTGTAATCCGAATCCGGTTGAGTCAGCACTGCATCAAGAAACTTACGAGTGGTCAAAGCAATTATCAGAGCAGTTATTGCCACGCACTAATGCCTATGCCGAAATCTGGCTTGATGGTGAAAAGGTTAAAGGTAAAGAAGAAGAGCCAATGTATGGCAACACGTATTTACCGCGTAAATTTAAAATTGCCGTCGCCGTACCACCGCACAATGATGTTGATGTTTATACTAACTGTCTTGGTTTTATCGCGATTAGTGAAAACGGCAAATTAGTCGGCTTTAACGTCACTGTTGGCGGCGGCATGGGCGCGACTCATGGCGACACCGCGACTTATCCGCGTTTGGCCGATGAGCTAGGTTTTATTAAGCTTGAAGATACCATTAAGGTGGCGCGAGAAGTCATTACTGTGCAACGTGATTGGGGCAATCGAGTTGACCGCAAGCTGGCACGTATCAAGTACACGGTACAAAAGCATGGGATTGATAAATTCCGCGACGAAGTGGCTAAGCGCTCTGGCGTTACGATTAGTGAGCCGCGTAAAATTGAGTTTACCACCCGTGGCGATCGTTTCGGCTGGGTTAAGGGCACTGATAACAAATGGCACTTAACGCTATACATTGAATGTGGTCGAATTAAAGATGTTCCAGGTAAAGAGGTTCAAACCTGTTTTAGAGAAATCGCTAAAGTGCATCAAGGCGACTTTAGAATGACTTCTAATCAAAATATGATTGTGGCGAATGTCGACGAAGCCGACAAAGCAACGATTGAAGGAATCGCGCGTAAATATGGCGTACTAGGTCAGCGTTTAACCGAGCTGCGTAAGCACTCAATTGCTTGTGTGTCGTTACCAACATGTGCGTTAGGGATGGCAGAGGCTGAGCGTTATTTCCCAGAGTTTACCGACAAGGTCGATGAACTGCTAACTAAGCACGGTATTAGCGATCAACCGATTGTTATGCGGATGACTGGCTGTCCAAATGGCTGTGCCCGTCCATACGCTGCTGAAATAGGTTTGGTAGGTAAAGGACCCGGTCGTTATAATTTATACCTAGGCGCGGCATTTGATGGCACCCGGATTAGTAAGATGGTCCGTGAAAACATCAATGAAAGTGAGATTATGGCTGAATTAGACGGTCGTTTCGAACGCTTTGCATTCGCTCGTCAAACTAACGAGAACTTTGGTGACTTTTTAGTCCGTACTGGCGAGGTTAAAGCTGTATTAAGTAGCGCGAGGGATTTTCATGGCTAACCATTTTACGAACGATATCGATTTTGGTGCACTAATTAATGCACCCGAAGACGAGCAACAACAAATATTGGCTGGGGTTAATGACTATTTATTAACGTTAACGCCTGAGCAACGCGTGGCATGGTCACTGGATAATTTACCAGGAACCCATGCACTATCGTCGAGCTTTGGCATTCAATCTGCGTTGATGCTGCATTTGTTAACGACTCAGCAATCTGATATTCCCGTGATCCTAACCGATACGGGTCACCTGTTTGAAGAGACATATCAGTTTATCGATCAGTTAACACAGCGCTTATCACTTAATTTAAAGGTGTATCAGAGCACTATGTCAACGGCGTGGCAGTTAGCGCGCTTTGGCAAAGAGTGGGAAAATGGTGTTGATGGTCTTGAATCTTATAATCGGCGCAATAAAGTTGAACCAATGCAGCGGGCGTTAGCGGAGATTGGCGTTGATGTTTGGTACTCGGGCTTACGCAGCGAACAAGCCAGTAGTCGTAGTAGCTTACCAGTGCTTGAGATCCGTGGCACTCGCTATAAGTTTTTGCCAATTATTGATTTAAATAATAAACAAGTGCACCAGTATTTAACCGCTCACGACTTACCATATCACCCATTATGGGAAAAAGGTTATGTCTCGTTAGGCGATGTGCATACATCACGACCGCTCGAGGCGGGAATGACCGAGGAAGATACACGATTCTTCGGCTTAAAGCGCGAATGTGGTTTGCATTACGAGATTTAATATCGTTGATCTAACAAATAAACTGCGCTAAGTCGCAGTTTTTTTGTTTATAAAGCAAAATTTGGTTCCTCTGCTAAACTTTTCTTATTGAGTTAATTAATGTAGGGAGTTTTTAGAGTCAAATGTTAGATTTAAATGATTTTGTTGATAAGGCTGGAAAGTTATTTACACTGCCAGATTTGTGCTTGCAGTTAAATCATCTGGTCAATGATTCAGCCAGTTCGGTTGACGAAATAGCCCGGTTAGTCGGCATTGATCCCGCGTTAACTATCAGGGTGTTAAAACTTGCCAATAGCGCCCTTTATAATCATAAAGTTCCAGTGGTTACTATCCCTCAAGCGATCCAAATAATTGGCACCGATGAGCTAAATAATATCGCGATTTCGACCAGTGCCGCCTTGATCTTCAAAGGGGTCGGGGCGAAAAAAATTAACCTGCAAGATTTTTGGGAACATAGTGTTTTCTCTGCGATTTTGGCCAAACAAATATTTAAAAAAGTAACAGGAAAAAGCCATGGTGTGATGTTTGTTGCAGGGCTAATTCACAATATAGGTGTATTGGTGGTACTAGAGCGATTGCCTTATTTTGTGGTGGATTTAAATCAAATAATTGGTGATAAACGATTACCCAGCGAGCATGAACGTTCGACACTAGGTTTTTCTTATGCTGAGCTAGGCAGTGAAATGGTTAGTCGCTGGAACATTTCACCGATGTTAGCCCAAATTATAAAATATCAATGCTACCCATTTAATGGTTCAGCCTTTGAGTTGGAAACGGTGATTTTAAATGTTGCCATTGGCATTGCTGATAATATTCTGGAGGGAACAGGGAGTTCAAATTGTGAAAAATATATTGATTACCAGATTCTTAACGAATTAGAGGTAAGTTACCAGCAACTCGATTCACTTATTGATCAAGCGATGGACGTTGCGCCAAGTATTACCACAATCCTTCATGGATAAAGGAGGTGAAAAATGAGTGACATATTCCTTTTTTCTGAAGAAGAAACAGAATTATCAGAAGAGAAACTGCAGTGCTGGAATATATTAATCGTTGATGATGAAGAGGACGTTCATGCGGTCACTTGCCTAGCTTTGTCGACATTTGAATTCAATGGTCGGGGATTAAATATTCTTCATGCCTATTCAGCAGCTCAAGCCAAAGAGGTTTTGGCCCAAAATACTAATATTGCCTTAATATTACTTGATGTCGTGATGGAAACCGATCAGGCCGGTTTGGAGCTGGCGAGTTATATTCGCAAAGAACTTAACAATCATCAAGTACGGATTGTATTGCGTACTGGCCAGCCTGGTGAGGCGCCTGAACATCAAGTGATCCGTGACTTTGATATTAATGATTATAAAAATAAGACCGAGCTAACGTCGGTTAAGCTGTTCACTGTACTGTACTCAAATTTAAGAGCTTACCGCGATATTGTCACTGTTATTCAAAGTAAAATGGCCTTAGAGCGCTTAATTAAAGCGTCGCGTGGTGTTTCATCTCGGCTCGGGCTCAAAAGTTTTGTTAAATTAACCATTGATCAGCTAAAAGATTTACTTAATTTTGATGATAGTGATGTTTATGCCTATGAAGCTGATGCACTATCTTATGATAAAAATGGCTTTAGACAATTTATATTGGATGGAAACCACCGAGCAGAGCGAGATATTTTCTTAGATTCGTTGCCAAGCATTGAGCAGGAACTAATAGAGAAAGCCGTGGTAAGCCAAGGAAATGTTTATCAAGATCAGCATTTTGTGATGTTTTGTGGAAGCAGTGATTTGAGCCTGATTTTTTATGGCAAGATATCACACACGCTGACCGATATTGATCAACATATTCTCAATATTTTCACCGAAAACCTAATTTCTGTCGCTGAAAATATTCGATTACATGAAGTGATAGACCGCAGTCAAAAAGAGTTAATTTATCGCTTAGGTGAAGTGGTCGAGTCACGCTCAAATGAAACCGGTTTTCATGTTAAACGTGTCGCATACTATTCCGCGTTGATGGCTGAGTTAATTGGTTTGCCAGAAGAGGAAATTCAACTAATTATTAGTGCCTCGCCGTTACATGACGTTGGCAAAATAGCAATCCCCGATGCAGTATTGAATAAACCAGGTAAGCTTAATGATGATGAGTGGGAAATCATGAAAACTCATGCATTAAAGGGTTATAACATTTTAAAAGATTCGAATTTGGTGTTACTCGATGTCTCTGCCACCATCGCATTAACCCATCATGAAAAATGGGATGGCAGCGGTTACCCTCAAGGTTTAGCAAGAGAACAGATTCATATTTATGGTAGAATTACTGCTATTGCTGATGTCTTTGACGCATTGGGGAGTATCCGTTGTTATAAAAAACCCTGGCCTACCGATGAAATCATGGCATTGTTTAAACGAGAACGCGGCAAGCACTTTGACCCAAGACTGGTTGATTTGTTTTTTGCTAATATTGAGCGGTTTTATAAAATTAGAGATTCATTTATAGACGAAAATTAACACTAAAAAGCCAAGGTCATTTCAGATGCCTTGGCTTTAAATCGTATATTTACTTAAAAACACAATGCTTTGCAAAGTCAGCTGCTTCATTCGAGGTCCAGTCGGCCTTTGGTTTTTCTTTCATTTGATCACACCATTTATCACTGCCAATCTCTGGTGCACATGCCGCCAACACCAACACACTTAATGCAATTATTAACTTTGCTTTCATAATTTAATCCTTTAGATTTACCAATCTAGCTAAAACGTGATCATTTTGTTGTCGTAAAAAATTAGATCAGTTACTTACCTAGGTTGGTATTATTAAAAAATCTTAGTGTTAAGATTAAAATACTTGTCACTAAGATATATAAAGTATGACTTTAACTTTGAATCAGTCAACTAATTCAAACTATAACTAAGGTTGTCTGAATTTTAGATGAATCAGCAAAATAGAAATTCCGTTATAACAAAAAGTAATAAAAACTAATTAACTATTATTTTATGAAATAAGCGCAGCAGAGTATATTATTAAAATATTAATTGTATTGTAAATAGCCAGAGCATTTATCACTGGCACATTAAAGCGGACACTATTATGAGCCAAGCCAATTTAACCCATCTTCAGCAACTGGAAGCGGAAAGTATTCATATTATCCGTGAAGTGGCTGCTGAA